>NZ_JBQEAU010000010.1:3255-60110 GCF_052108595.1 Advenella sp. | reverse complement strand
ACGATGGCCAGTTCAGGCTTTAGCTGCTGCGCCACCAGATACTGTCCGACAAGTTCGGCTTCACGGTATCCACGTTCGGCAAGGGGGCGCTGCAAGTCTGCAACACCAGGAATCGAGTTGGATTTTGCGTGACGAAGCAACATGAGTCTGAGCATAAACGACCTTTGTATGGCTGGTGCCCCGGCTGGCACACTTTTTTCTGTCCAGTGAAGAATCTATCATATGATACCGCCGTGCGCGGCGGTATGACAAAATCACTGCAAGATCGTTGCGTTAATCAGGCGGCGGAGCCGCCCATCTCGGCCCCTGCTTCTTCGGTGGTCAGCAAGTAACCCTGTCCCCGCAGATTTCGAATAAGAAGCGTGGAGCTTTGTGTACTGGCCCCCAGCTTTCTGCGCAGGCTGCTGATATGCGTGTCTATGCTGCGGTCATAAGACGAAGGGATGCGGCCCAGCGCGAATGCACCGATATTGTGCCGCTGAACCACGCGACCGGCAGAGCGCATCAATACCTCAAGAATGCGTTGTTCCGCGCCGGTCAAAACTATCGCGCTGCCATGCAGCGTGGTCGCACCGGTGGCCGGATTAAGCGAAATCGGACCGGCGACAAGCACACCGCCGGCCTCTGCGGCGGCTGATCCGATCGTGACGGGTTCATCAAACCGTGAGCCGCGATACGAAACACTCCTATAGCATGCGGCGCGATATGAACCGCTATGCTGGTAGTGGTGCAATGGCGGTGGCGGCGGCCGTACCTCATCAGTTCCGTGACGTCTTAACAGGGCATGCATGCGCGCCTTCAATTCGGCCATGCGCAGCGGTTTGGCCAGGCAATCATCGGCACCCGAGTCCAGGCCGATCACGCAATCGGTATCCGGGCCGGTCAGCAAAATCAAAGGATTGTTCGATTGCTGGCGATATCCCTTGAGCCACTCCAAACTGGCAACATCCTGTATATCTGCGTCCAGCACTGCAAGGTGATGGTGGCGCCGCCGCATCAACCTGTCGGCCTGGTAGGCCGAATGCGCCAGTAGAACGCAATATCCCTGGGATTCCAGATATTCACAAAGCATTTTGGACAGCGCCACGTCGTTTTCAATCAAGAGAACTCGCAGCGCATTCGGCTTTTCAGTGCGCATGTTAGGTGTAAGTGCCCCTTCTCTCATCACATATGGCATGCCCGGCAGGCAAAGTGTATGTCAAGAAGTGCAAAGATATCAAAAGTTATGGAAAGAACATTGCTGAAAAACAGCTGACAATATCTAATAGCTAATAATTCTCATTTAGAACTTCATATAGAGAATACGTCTCATTCTATCATTCCAGAGAGGAAATTTTCTGATGTTGCCTGTTACTCCGGTATCAAAACGAGAACCGGCTCGTAATACCCCTGCTCGCCAGATTGCTGCATTATGTGCACTTAATCTGGGCGCTACCCTGTTTCAAGTGGCCTACGCACAGGCGACGAGCGACGACACAGGCGTTGCGTCACTGAATCCCATTGTGGTTACAGCCAGTGGTTTTGAACAGGACATCATTGATGCCCCGGCCTCTATCAGCGTAATTCCACGCGAAAAGCTGGAAAAAGGCGCCTATCGCGACCTGACCGATGCGCTGCGCGACGTTCCTGGTGTCATCATGACGCCCTCGGACAACAACACATCTGACATAACCCTGCGTGGCATGAGCGCCAACTACACCTTGCTTCTGGTCGATGGCAAGCGCATGAGCACCCGCGAAACCCAAACCAATGGCAGTACCGGTACCGACCAGAGCTGGGTTCCGCCGTTGGAGGCCATCGAGCGTATCGAAGTGGTGCGTGGCCCCATGTCCTCGCTTTATGGCTCGGACGCGATGGGCGGTGTGGTGAACGTGATTACGCGCAAGATCCCAAAAAAATGGGGGGGCTCGGTCCGGCTCGATTCCACCCTGCAGCAGCATTCGGCCTCTGGCAACAATTTCCAGGGTAATTTTTATATTGCCGGCCCTATCAAAGAGGACCTGCTCGGCTTCAGTCTTTATGGCATCTACTCGCATCGCAGCGAGGACGACATCGAAGAGGGCTATAACCGCCACACCAATCGCGGTGTGACAGCCAAACTGGCCCTGACGCCCAATCGCGATCACGATATTGTGCTCGAAGCGGGTGCCTCCAGGCAGGATTATCGTTCAACGCCGGGCAAAACACTGGCGGCTGCCGAAGAGGAAAGCCGCCGCCGATTCGACCGCAAGCATTTTTCTTTAACCCATGACGGACGCTGGTCTTTTGGCACCTCGAATACCTATATTCAGCGCGAAGAAACCGAGAATCTGGCTCGGGAGATGACCATCCGCAACACAACAGCCAGCACCAAATGGAGCATGCCGCTGTTTGAGCGTCACATCGCCACGGTCGGCGCCTTCTATAGCCTGGAAGATCTCAAAGACACGACCACCAACAAAATGTCCGACCGGTCTACCGTAGACCGCTGGCAATATGCCTTTTTTGTGGAAGATGAATGGCAGATCACCGACTCGTTTGCCCTGACTGGCGGGCTGCGTATGGACAACGAGAAAACTTCCGGAACCCACTGGAGCCCCAGGCTGTATGGCGTTTGGCATCTGAACGACAACTGGACGGTCAAGGGCGGCGTTTCCACAGGCTTTCGTGCGCCATCTCTACGGCAAACATTGCCAGACTGGGGCGCTTCCAGCCGTGGCGGCAATATGTATGGCAATCCTGACCTGAAACCGGAAAAAACACTGACCAAAGAGATTGGGCTGATCTATAACGATGATAGCGGCCTGATGGCGGGCATCACCCTGTTCGACAACGAGTTCACCGACAAAATCACCCGCGTGCCCTGCCCGGAGTGCGGACCGGTAAATGCACAGGGACGCTCGGCCACCACCTATGTGAACGTGGACGATGCCATCACCCGTGGGGTGGAGGCAACCCTGACAGCACCGCTGAGCGAGAAGTTGTCACTGACTTCCAGCTACACCTATACCTATTCCAAGCAGAAAAGCGGCCAGTACGCCGGCAACCCACTGAACCAAATGCCCGAGCATATGTTCAATCTCGGGCTGGACTGGAAACCGACAGACCAACTCAACGGCTGGATGAAAGTGACTTACCGTGGCAAGGAAAGCGATCCGACCCAGGGCATCTCTGCCAGTGCGACCATGGCGCCGTCCGCGACTTACGTGGACCTGGGCGGCTCTTATGACGTCAATAAAAACGTCACCGTGTATGCAGGCATCTACAACATCTTCGACAAGCAGGTTCGCTATGACGATTATGGTTACGTGGAAGATGGCCGCCGCTACTGGCTTGGCATGAACGTCAAATTCTGATTGACATAACAACCGCGGCGCTGCCGTTGCGGCTCATCATAACAAAGGCATCACAAATGAAAACTACGCGACAATCAAAAAAATGGTTGGCCATGGTGCAAACAGCACTGGCTATTGGTGTGACTTCATTGGCAGGCCAGGCCATGGCTCAGACTGACCCGGTAACGGTGCAACATGCAAAAGGACAGGCCACAGTCAAATTGCAACCGGCAAAAACAGTCGTATTCGATCTGCCTACGCTGGACATCATGCAGGTATTGGGCGTGCAGGCTGCAGGCGTTCCCAAATCCCGCTTCCCGGATTCACTTTCTGCATATAACGCTGACAGCATGCCCAAGGTGGGTACGCTGTTTGAACCCGACCAGGACGCCGTTAACAAGGTATCGCCGGATCTGATCATCGTCGGCGGTCGCTCGCGTGCCAAATTTGATGATATGTCCAAACTTGCACCAACGCTGGACTTGAGCGTGGATACGCAGGCGCCTCTCAAGAGCATCGAACGCAATACACAGACGCTGGCTGCCATTTACAAAAAAGAACCCGAAGCCCAGGCTGCCTTGAAAAAACTCAATAAGGCTGTTGCGGGCCTGCAAGGCAAGGCGGCGACAGCGGGTAACGCCATGCTCATTCTTGCGGTTGGCGAAAAAACAAGCGCATTTGGCCCAGGCTCTCGCTTTGGCATGATCTATGACGTTTTCGGTTTTGCTCCCAACGACGCAGTGAAGAACCTCTCGGCAAAAGATCGTCACCCGGTCAAACTGGACGACATTGCCAATGCCAATCCAGACTGGCTATTCGTGATTGATCGCAATGCGGCCACCGGCAAGCAGAGTAAGCCAGCCCGCGAGGTGCTGGAAAATTCCGTTATTCGTGACACCGCAGCCGCGAAAAACAACCGCATCGTCTATCTGGATCCATACAACTGGTACATCATGGGCAGCGCCGGCCTGACATCCATGCAACAGAATATTGATCAGATTGCTGCAGCATTAAATGCAAAATAATTTATAGAATAAGCAATATTCGAATTTTGATATCCATTCGGGAAGACGATGCACTGGCGTCTCTTCCCGAATTTTTTACCATTATTACAGAAGAGTTCTGCAACTGGCTAGTCGGCTAATTTGCATACGCCGTCATCTGCACTATTGCTCTGCGGCCTGTGCAAATAAAGCGCCAGTCCTCCGCCCCGCGACGACGCCTGCTGCGAAGCGCCACCCCGATCATCTTATGCGGGCAGGCACCCCTCAAGTGCTTGGGGCAGTCACCGTTGCTCACCATCGGCTTTGACAAAATCAATGAATGCACGAAGCGGAGCGGGCACCAGCCTGCGTCCCGGATAGTACAGAAATGGCCCCGAAAAGCTCACCCACCACGACTTGAGTACCGGCACCAGCGCACCACTTTGCAGATGTGGTCGCAACCAGTCTTCGAAAAGAAAAACAATCCCGCTACCGGCGATCGCGGCATCCACGGCCAGATCCGTGCCGCCACCTGCCTGTACGATGAGCGGTCCGGTTGGATCCACCCGCAACTTCTCACCCTCACGTTCGAATTCCCATGGCGGCATTGAACCGCTGGAAAACCGCATGCGCAAGCAAGCGTGGTTAAGCAAATCACGAGGATGCTTCGGGCGGCCACAGCGCTCAAGATAAGCGGGCGCGGCGGCGGCAGCGAAACGCTGAGTTCGCGGCCCGATAGGCACCGCAATCATATCCTGCTCCAGACGCTCCTCATAGCGAATGCCCGCATCGCATCCGGCTGCGATCACATCGACAAAGCTTTCCTCTGAGAATATTTCCAGTTGAATATCCGGATAAGCCGCCAGAAAGCCCGGTACGATATCAGCCAATACCAACCGCGAAGCGCTTACCGGCACATTGAGTCGAAGCGTACCGGCAGGTCGCTCCCGATATACATTGACGACATCCAGCGCCGCTTCCATTTCAGCCAGGACTGGGCCAAGTCGGGCAAGCAGGCTCTGGCCTGCTTCGGTTGGCACCACACTGCGTGTCGTTCGATTAAGCAGTCTGACCCCAAGCTGCGTCTCCAGGCGACGCACCGCTTCGCTGTATGCCGAGGCGCTGGTGCCGCTTTTGCGTGCGCCACTGCGAAACCCCTTGGCCCGCGCCACCGCGACAAATGCATGCAAATCTCCAGGATCAACCTTCATCACGCCTCCGCATTGTGCGAAAATCCGCACACGTCGTATTGATTACACCCGATTATCATAACAATATTAAAAGCTTAATATGCGACGTATCGGCATCGATTATGCTAACTGTCATTAAAGGAACCTTCATGACTTTTCCTGAACAATCAAACACGTCCTCGCTGGGCAAGCTCAAGGTGAACCGGCTTGGCTACGGCGCCATGCAACTGGCCGGGCCCGGCGTATTCGGCCCGCCCAAAGATCACCAGGCAGCCATTGCCGTGTTGCAACACGCCGTGGCAAGCGGCGTCAATCATATAGACACCAGTGACTTCTATGGCCCACACGTCACCAATCAGCTTATTCGCGAAGCATTATCCCCCTATCAGGACGATCTGGTCATTGTGACAAAAGTCGGGGCCGTTCGCGGTGACGATGCCTCATGGAATCCGGCCATATCGCGCGAAGCCCTGACGCAGGCCGTTCATGATAATTTGCGTAATCTCGGTCTGGATATACTGGATGTGGTCAACTTTCGCTGCATGATCTCACCACACGGCCCGGCCGAAGGGTCAATCGAAGCGCCATTAACGGCCCTGGCCGAACTGCAACAGCAAGGACTGGTGCGCCACATAGGCCTGAGTAACGTGACGCCAACCCAGATTGCCGAAGGACGCAAGATGTGCGACATCGTGTGCGTGCAGAATCACTACAACCTGGCGCATCGTGACGACGACGCTCTCATTGACGATCTGGCTCAGGCCAATATTGCCTACGTCCCCTATTTCCCGCTGGGCGGTTTCTCCCCTTTGCAGTCTGCAACGCTTTCTGAGGTCGCGGCGCGCCTGAACGCGACCCCCATGCAGGTGGCGCTCGCCTGGTTGCTGCAACGATCGCCCAATATCCTGCTTATTCCTGGCACCTCATCGATCGCGCATTTACAGGAAAATCTCACCGCCGGCCAGCTTGCTCTTCCGGAAGAGGCAATCAGGGAACTGGGCAAAATAGCGGGCGACTGATAACTGTATGTCGGCAATGAGTGCTTTTCAAAAATACCCATATTGGGTATAATAATGCCCAATATGGGTATTCCAACATCATCGTCTCGACCGTCAGTCAGTCTGGCGAATGCATTGTTTTCCAGCACCAAGCAACAGGTGCTGCGAATCCTGTTTGGCCAGCCGGACCGTAGCTTTTATGCCAATGAAATCATCAACCTGGCCAGCAGCGGCTCCGGTGCCGTACAGCGCGAATTGGCCACACTGGCTGACAGCGGGCTGGTCACGGCCACACGCAGAGGCAATCAGAAACACTATCAGGCAAACCAGCATTCGCCCATTTTTGGCGAACTGCGCGCCATCGTACAAAAAACCATCGGGGTGGCCGAACCCATCCGCAACGCACTCGCTCCGCTGGCGCCACACATTGCGGCAGCATTTATATATGGCTCAATAGCCAAGAAAACCGACACGGCGACCAGCGATGTCGATCTCATGCTGCTTTCCGATTCAATCAGCTATGGCCAGGCCTACGCCGCACTTGAAGAGGCCAGCCACGCAATCGGCCGCCCCGTCAATCCAACGATTCTGACGCAGGCTGAATTTGCAAAAAGAATGGCCGCAAAAGAGTCCTTTCTTACCCGCGTCCTGGCTCAGCCCAAAATCTGGATTATCGGAGACGATGATGCTCTCCCCGTTTAACAAACTTACCGGTCCGGGCAAGGTACTCAAGGCTGAACCGCCAGACCGTCGGGAGTTCGAAGGCCTTAAGCGCTCGGGCCACGCACGCCTGCGCGACGCGCAAAACACATCCCTGTCGATAGAAAGCCGCTTTGACCTGGCCTACAACGCCGCACACTCCCTGTGCCTGGCAGCTTTACGCTGGCATGGCTACAGACCGGAACATCGATATATCGTATTCCAGCTACTACCGCACACATTGGGCTTGGGGCCCGAAGTCTGGCGGGTACTGGACAAGTGTCATGGCATTCGTAACCTGGGTGAATATGAAGGTGATTTGAACATAGACGACCGGATTGTCACCGATCTCATTGCGTCGGCTCACGCGGTAGCAGAAAAAGTGGACGAACTGGCAGCGATCGAATAGCGAAAGCGCGCCTGGATCCGTCCAGAATTATCTGCCATCCACCCATGCAGGAACCGCGCCGCAGCCTGCCCACTGCCGCGACACATATCAGCAAAGCTCTTTCATCATTATTTGCGGATGGCTCGTAGCGGCATTTCAGGTACGCTGCCCAAGCGTGCTGACTTCTCATCCAATACCTCTGCCACAATCTTCAAAAACCGCGTCGTAACAGCCGACTCCACACGCGACTTCACTGTCACCAGATTCAATTGGCTGGTCAGTTTCGGCTGCAGCAATTCAATGAATTTCACACGGTGGCCGGTAAAGACTTTTTCAAACATTTTTGGCGCAAAACCAATGCCAATGCCGCGCTCAATCATCATCAACATGGGCAAGGTCTCATTTCCAGAATAGACAATCTTTGGATTGAAACCCACTGTGCTGCAAGCTTCAAGAATATGCTCGCGTATGCCATTGCTATCGGTGCTCGAGTGCAAAAGGAAGTTCTCCTGCGCCAGATCCACGAGCGTCACGTCCTGCCGGGCTGCTAAGGGATGATCTTGTGCAACCGTGAGCATCAGCGGTTCTGTAATCAGGGTACGCACCACCAGATCCTCTGACTGAAAACGGGTCCTGATAATTCCTACATCAAGCTCATTGCGGCGTATGCCATTCAAAATATAGGAGCTTTCACCTTCCCGAACATTCACCGTGATATTGAGCCGTTCCTGTTGGATGCGCTGCATCACAAGTGGCAGGATGAAAAGACTTGCCGCCGTTGAGCAGCCGATGGATACGTTGCCTTCTGTACCCGCGGCATTATTCTTTACGTCATGCCGCAATGTTTTGAAGGAGGCCAGAATGTCTTTGGCCCTGATATAAAAAAGCCTGCCCGGCTCACTCAATACGAGCCGGTTCTTCTGCCGGTTAAACAGCGCGACGTCCAGAGACTGCTCTAGCTTCTGGATCAATATGCTCAGCGGCGGTTGAGTCATGTTCAAAAGCCTGGCGGCCTTAGACAGGTTGCCGGTTTCTACCACCGTCACAAAACAGCGCAACTGATGCTCGTCCATGATTACCATATTTAAAATAAATGGATGTTAGATAAATTATATATTAGACATATCTAAATGGTGAATTTAAACTACAAATTCCAGTTTATTAAATAATTCGTTCCACAAATGGAGACATAATGAAAATTATGAAATCATTGCTTTGCGCATCGGTGACCCTCGTCGCGCTAACCAGCGTACCGGCCCACGCGGCCGATTCAGACTGGCCAAATGCCAAACCATTTCGCGTCGTTGTTCCTTATCCGGCCGGCGGCTCGGCCGACATTCTTGGGCGCCTGGTTGCCAAGAAACTGTCTGAAAACCTGGGCAACAACGCTGTCGTGGAAAATATCGCAGGTGGTGGCACGATTCCGGCCGCGCTGTCAGTCATGAAGGATAAGGCCGACGGTTACACCTTGTTCGTGGCCAGCGACAACACATTGAATATCAATAACTTTCTATTGAAGGAGCCACGCTATGACGGCGACAAGGACTTCACCAGCGTTACCGTGCTCAATACCTACGCTCACTGGCTTATCGTAAACAAAGACAGCCCGTTCAATTCCATGCAAGAGCTGAAAAAGTTCATGATTGACAATCCGAACAAGGCTTCCATCAGCGTGAACACCATTGGCGGCTCGGCTTATCTGGCGCTGGATAAATGGAAAAAAGAAAACAAGCTTGATTTTGAAATTATTCCATACCGCGGCTCGCCACCGGCTGTCTCCGATCTGATCGGCGGTGTCACTACGGCTCATATCGATGTCGCAGGCTCTTCCATGTCCTATTACGAGGGTGGCAAAGTCAAGCCGCTGGCAGTGCTGCAGTCGCAGCCGTTGAAGAAAATCCCCTCCATTCAGACACAATCCTATGACGATCCCAAAGCGCTGACCGTCAAATCGAATCTTTCGGTAGTAGTAAAAAACGGCACGCCGCCCCAGATTATCGAAAAGCTGTATCAGGCAATAAAAAAAGGCGAGCACGACAAGGACTTTACAGATGCATTGAATCTGTTTGCCTATGAACCCGTATTGACGCCGCCGGCCGAAAGCCGCAAGTTCATTCTCGAAGAAACCCAGCGGTACAAAAAACTGGTCGAAGCCTCCGGCCTGGAAAAACAGTAACAACCTCACGTAACAGGGTAACAGCATGAAAGTGGTCGTAGCATTGGTCCGACACGAGACAAATACTTTTTCGCCGATCCAGACGCAACTGCACTCGTTCTGTCGCGGAACCAAAACAGATGGCCCGGCCTATGGCCAACAGGCAATACAATTGTGTGAGAACACCAATAGCGCGGCCGCCGCCTATATGGATCTGGCCGCCTCACTCGACGCCGAAGTGGCCTTCTCCATCCTTGCCAACTCAGTACCCAGCGGCACCGTACAGAAAGCCGCGTTTGAACATATTGCCGATACCGTCATCGCTACTGTAAAACAAGGTTGTGATGCCGTATTGCTGGATCTGCACGGCGCCATGGTGGCCGAAGGGTACCCCGATGCCGAAGGTGAATTGCTGCGCCGTATCAGGCAGGTGGTGCCGGAACAGGTACCGGTCGTTGTTGCCCTGGACTTTCATGCCAACTTCAGTGAGGCGCTCATTCGTAATGCAACTGTGATTACGGGTTATTGCACCTATCCTCATGTAGACATCTATGAGACCGGCGCAAGAGCCGGGCGCACGCTCAAAAGAATCCTGTCTGAGCAATTGGAAACTACCATTCTCTGGCGCCGTCTGCCAATGCTGACACACATGCTCAAACAAACGCCGTCGGGTCAACCCATGAAAGACATCATGGACCGGGCCATGCAGGCCGAGGCTGATGGCGTCGTGCTGAATGCGTCTGTTTTCGGTGGATTCCCGCTGGCCGATATCCCCCATGTGGGCCTATCAGTGGTGATCGTTGCCGAAAAAAACAAAACTGCTCAGGCGCAGCTGTTGCTCGATGAATTGTGCAATATGGCATGGTCCAGGAAACAGAATTTTGTCTATGACGTAGAGCCCCTGTCAACATCCATTGCCAAGGCAAAGCAGCTGGGAGAAGGCCCGATCATTCTTGTCGATCATGGCGACAACTGTGGTGCAGGCGGTGTCACAGATGTCATGGCCGTTCTGGAAGAAGTCATGAAACAGGAATTGACTGATGTGGTTGCTGGACCGATCTGGGATCCGCAGGCGGTGGATACGCTCATCAAGTCGGGAATTGGGGAAACAGTAACGATCGATCTGGGCGGAAAAACGGATATGCCCGAACTCGAACTCAAAGGTCAGCCACTTCGGATTACCGGCAAAATCGTCAATATTACAGATGGCAATTTTCAGATTACCGGTCCCATGTTTACCGGGATGTGGCTCAGCCTGGGCCGCACCGTGGTTCTGGAGAGCAACGGCGTGACCATATTTGTATCGGAAAAGCCCCAGGAACCCTATGATGTGGGCGTATTTACCCACGCCGGCATTGACCCTTTCAGCAAGAAATATGTGCTGATTAAATCGCGCCAGCATTTCAGAGCAGGATTTGAACAAGACGCCAAACATATCGTCCTGATTGCCGGCCCGGGCGTTTGCAGCTCAGACTATGACATTTTCCCGTTCCGGCATCTGTCCCGCCCCATTTACCCCCTGGACAGCGGGGCCACCTTGGCGCATGCCGAAGGCATACAGTAGTCGTATACCGGCGGTTTTATTACGCATATCAGGCCGTAAAATCGGTGATCGGTCCAGGAACGGCAACTGTCCTTCCTGGCCTATGGGCCGCGACGATGGGGCTTTGTTTGAGGGCCTTAGTTATAGGGCTTTGGTTATGCCAAACGGCATATGCGCCGATAGATCATCAAAGCGCGCCCGGGTGACTTTAATATCATAAGTCATTCGCACTCATTCAGATCAAACCTGACAGTTACTTGACCCGGGATCGGTGACTATCAGATCAAAACCAGCGCACAATGATGCTCATACGAACTGTTTAAGCGATGCCTCAATTTCAACTGCAATTTCCAATAGTTTTTGATCAGAATTGGGTGAGCCCATCAATTGATAACCTATGGGCAAGCCCTCAACCGGCAATGGCATAGATATTGCACACAATCCCAGGTAATTTGCTGGCTGGGTATTCTGAGTCATACCTAGCGCTAGCCGCAATCCTTGTTGCGGATCATCAAGATCCGACACCAACGGAGGAAAATCTGTTGTCGTTGGGCTGACCCAGGCATCGAAGCCGCTAAGCTGTTCAGCAACTGACTCCCTGCTTTTGGTTCTTTTATCCTCTAAAGCAAGAAACTCATACGCTCTGGACTCCAACCCCGACTCTACTCGTTGCGCGATCACCGGATCCATCAGCTGTTTCTGCGCCAGAAAATTATCCTTACCCAACACCGATAGCAAAGCGGCCGGCATGGAAATAGGGAAATAACCGGCACGTTCAGGTGCCTCAGGTACGGTAACGCTTTCCAACAAGCAACCTTCGGACGCTAAATGCTGATTTACTCTCCGGAAGGCCAAATCGATTTCCGGATTAACATTATCACTGAAATGATTTTCGGGTACACCAAGACATAAACGGTTCAATCTGGCACCGGAGCGACGCGGTTTAAACGTATATCCAAATAAAATGGATGAAATCGTATTAAAAGCCAGTAACGCATCCTTTGCCGATCTGGTCAGCAATCCAATAGAGTCAACGCGGGGCTCCAGTGGAAATGCACCATCCACCGGCCATAAACCGGCCGTCGTCTTCAGACCAAAGACACCATTGAAAGCTGCCGGCACCCGAACTGATCCACCAGAGTCAGTCCCGATGGCAAATGCACACAGGCCGGCCGACATTGCCACGCCGGATCCTGAACTGGAGCCACCTGGTGCACGATGATTTTCCATGTCAGATGGATTCCATGGCGTACCTAGCGGTGCCGAATGACCCGTAATCCCCAAACAAAGCTCTACTGCCTTTGCTTGCCCCAAAAACACACAACCTGCCTTACGTAATGCTTGAATAAATGTTCCCTCGTCAGAACCCAGGATGTCCGGCATTTTCATCCGTGTACCCACTTTTGGCCCAGGCATTTTTGCAATAACAAAGACATCCTTGATCGCAATCGGCACCCCCATCAAAGGGCCCAGGTCTGTCCCAGACTGAATCAGGATATCCATCGCTCTTGCTGTTGCAAGCGCGTCATCAAACGCCACCGTTTCGTAGGCGCCCAGTTTGGGATCAAGTTTTTTAATGCGTTCTATATAAGCTTGCGTGACCGCCTCCGATGTGATCTTTCCGGCGCGGAAATTTTTTGCAAAACCTTCCAACCCACTTTCACTAAATGGGTCCAACGGCAAATCGTTCATTACTTCTTCCTCCAAAAAACGATCAAATCATGCGAGTAGAGATCTACAAGCCTAGATATGCTTTTCTTATCAAGGGGTGTCCCGATAATTCTGAAGATTGTCCCTCCAGAACCAAGCGCCCATTTTCCAGAACATACGTACGATGACTAAACTGCAATACCTGTTTAATATTCTGCTCTACCAATAAAACCGGGAACCCCAGATCGGCAATTTGACGAATTGCCTGCATAACCTGTTTCACGTATAACGGCGACAAGCCAAGGCTTGGCTCATCCATGATTAGCAAATCCGGCTCCAGCATCAACGCGCGACCAATAGCGACCATTTGTTGTTGCCCGCCCGACAATGAGCCTGCTGCTACATTGGCGAAATTCTTTACGTCAGGGAACAATGAAAAGACTTTTTCAAGATTCTTTTCCCTATTTTCCCGAAGACGGGGTAGATAACTACCCAGCAAAATATTGTCTTTGACAGTCAGATTTGGAAAAAGCTGACGCCCCATTGGCACATGCGCCAGCCCCCGCTCTGCCATTTGATGAGGCTCGAGTCCAGATATCTCTTCACCTTTGAACGAAATACTTCCCTTCCAGGGCTTGATCATGCCGGAGACTGCTCGAAGGATGGTTGATTTACCGCTACCATTTCCTCCAACCAGTCCTACAAGCTCGCCTTTTTTTACCTCCAGGGAAACATCAAAGACAACTTGAAGTGTGCTATAGCCGAGATCCACGCCTTGAGCTTTCAACACACATTTGTCAACATCATTCTTCTGCATCAGTCCGTCCCCAGATAAGCCTCGATAACTTTCTCATCATTAATTACATCACGAGCAGATCCTTCCGCTATCTTGTTCCCGCCGGCAAGAACGACGACATGATCCGCAAGTTGAATGATCGCCTCCATAATATGTTCGACCATGACGATCGACATACCCGTTGCAGTAAGCGTACGAACAAACGTAATCATCTCTTTTAGTGCTGGCGGATTCAATCCCGCCATAATTTCGTCCAGAAACAGAACTTGAGGCTCAAGCGCCAAAGCTTTGGCCAACTCCAGCCGTCGTAATCTGGCTAAATTCAAATCTGATGACAATTGGTTTGCTCGATCCAGCAAACCGACCTTTTCCAGGGAAGACAAGGCAACCCTTTCTGCATCCTTACGTTTTGGGTTTTTTAGAAATGCTGCAACCAGCACATTTTCCAATACGGTCAAATCCTCATAAGGCCGCTCTGTCTGGAAAGTTCGTCCCATCCCATTTCGTGTTCTTACGTATGGAGGCAGTCTGGTCACATCCTTATCGAGAAAAGTAACTTTCCCCGAAGCAACAGGAGTGAATCCGGTGATCGCATTGAACAACGTCGATTTTCCGGCACCGTTGGGTCCGATTAAACCCAGCACCTGTCCTTTTGTCAGTGATAGCGACACATCATTCACAGCAATAAGACCACCATACTGCACCTTGATATTGTCAGCCTTAAGTACGGTCTGCATATTTCCTCCTCACTAATTTATGCACATACTCTCCGACAATCCCTCTTGGCAGAATAAGAATTACGATCAATATCAGTGCGCCATACAGCAACATATTCGCCTGTGCAAATGTCGTCCGGAATACCTCGCCTGATACAACCAACAGAAACGCTCCGACTGATGGTCCCCAAACTGTGCCTCGCCCGCCAATAATCACGGTCAATGCAATTTGTATGGAAAACAGCAAATTAAAAATAATGTGAGGCTCGATAAACGATAAAAATATGCCATAGATCCCACCGCCCAGCGCCGTGAGCACTCCAGACAGCACAAAGGCCTTCAACTTGATCACGCTGGGATTGATCCCTGCAGCCATTGCTGCTTCTTCATTGTCTCTGACTGCTTTTAATTCGTATCCGAATTTTCGGGTGGAAATAAATATGGTAATAGCGATTGTGATCGCGGCATAAATCAGCGCCAGATAGTACTGTGTCGTTTTATCAAACAGGTCAATTCCCAACGGTTCAGGCAGTGTTTCTATGAATACGCCAGACGCGCCGCCGGTCAACCAACCTTCATTGATCGCCACTAATCTGAGAATTTCAGCGATCGCTATGGTCGATAGGGAAAAGTAGGGACCGCGCAGACCGAATGTGAGCTTTCCCCAAATAAAAGCCATCACAACGGCCACGGCCATAGCGATCAGGATCGACCACCAGGGCGCCAATTCAAACTGTGACGCGCCAATTGCGACGAAATAGGCTCCCAGCCCCACAAAACTTGCATGCCCCAGACTAAGCTGACCGGCCCAACCACCCAATAGATTCCAGGACGTGGCCCAACCGGAAAACAACAATACTGAAATTCCAACCGTAATATATGCTGACGACGCGATTGGATATAACGCAGCAACCACAATCAAGCCAACAAGAAACAGGATTTGTTTGTTCATACTCTTTTCACCGATTTTCCAAAGAGCCCCTCTGGCTTGATCAATAAAACAACGATAAATACCAACAGTCCATATGCGTCGCGATAGGCCGAATCAAGATAAGAGGCCCCCATAACTTCAACAAGACCAAGAAGCAGTCCGCCAATAATGGCTGCCCCAATATTTCCCAACCCGCCTAATACGGTGACCACGAAAGCCTTGAGCGTAAATAACGCCCCTGTAGTAACGGGAGATGCAAAAAGTAATGGAATTAAGCTAACTCCGGCGGTGACCGCGAGTGCCATGCCCAGCCCGAAAACGATGGCCTGAATTTTCTTTGTATTAACACCCACCAGTTCCGCCCCAAGCCTATTTTCAGCAGTCGCCCGGATCGCCCTTCCTACTTCGGTCTTGTTCAACAGCAAATACAGTGCGCTAATGACTGCAAGTGTTGCCAGTCCTGCAAAAAGAAGGACAACAGAAATCTTCATTTCTCCCAGAGAAATCGTGCTGGAAGCGTACGTAACATTCACTGATTTCGGCTCTCCACCAAATATCAGCAGCAAAAGATTGGAAATCACCAAAGAAATGCCCAACGTAGCCAGCATCATGGTCTCTGGTTTGGCGTCTATAACACGCGTCAGTATGGTCTTCTGGATTAGCGCCCCCATTAAAAACCCTAGGGGAATGGCCAGAATCAGGGTTAGATAAGGGTCCCACCCAAATATGCTATTGAAAACAACAGCAAAGTACATACCCAGAACCACAAAGTCGCCGTGAGCGAAATTGATGGTTCGCATTACGCCGAATACCAGCGTAAGACCTACACCAATCAATGCATAAACGGCTCCGATCAGAATCCCGTTGGAAAGATTCTGAAAAAACGAAACATAGTCGATCATAAAAGACCCTTGGCGATCTGATTAATTCAGCAGAAGAAAAGTCGGTAAGTAGAAAATCGAGTATTGCCACATGCCAGGCTGACATGTGGCGTTTATTATTTTTTCTATTTACTCGTTAGAAAATTTTGCTTTTTGGGAAGCGAGATTCTCAGGAAAAACAGTTACATGTTTGCCATCCTGAATTTGAATAATGACGCTTTTGATTGGATTTTGGCCCTGAAAACCGTCGTAATTTTTAAACGTGACATCAGTAACAGGCGTTTTTAAATCCGTTTTTTCCAAAGCCTCACGAACCGCTTCGCGATCAAGCGATTTCGCACGTCGCAACGCATCCGCGGCAACAGTCAGAGCGAGATACCCCTCTGCCTCATAGAAAGATGGCTCTTCTTTCGCCTTTTCCTTTAAGCGCTTATATAGATCCGGAGTACCTTCGTACTTAACATCCGGACTCCAGCTCACTGCCGAAACAATGTTTTCTGATTGCTTGCCTACCTGTTCGATAAAACTAATCATTGACGACGCAGTATCGATCGCGACAACCTTTGCATCGAGTCCAACTTCCTTGATTTGCCGAGCAATGGCGATGCCGTCATCTGCGTAAGAGCTCGTCAGAAGAATATCCGGATTTGCAGCACGGAATTTGTTCAGAATTGGTCGAAAATCAGTCGTGCCCTGATCATAGGCCTGTTTACCAATGACTTCATAGCCTCTTTTTTCGGCCTGGCGCGCACCCTCTTCACTCACTGAAGTAGGCCATGCACCATTGCCATACATAATTGCGATTTTCTTCAGATCTGCATTGCTTTTACGAAGATTATCGAAGTAATCAAAGTACACATTCGCGACAATTGTTGAATTGTGCTTCGCACGAAAGACCCATTTAGAGCCAGGCTTTGTAATTGAGTCATCTGCGCTGCCCAGCACTATCAAGGGGATTTTCTGGCGAGAGGCAACTTTTGATACTGGACCTGTGATGCCCGAAGCATAAGAGCCAATAATCAGCGGTACCTCTTGTTTATTCAAAGACTCCACGGCCGCCAAAGCGCTTTGCGCATCAGAGCGATCGTCCTGTGCAATCAATTCGAGTTTCTCGCCGTTAATACCACCATTGGCATTAACTTCGTCTAAAGCGACCTGCATACCTGTCTTGTATCGTTCGCCAAAAGCCGCGAAGTTACCGGACAAGCTATTGATTACCCCCACCTTAACCTGTGCAATAGCCGGCACGGAAAACGCTGAAGCGCTCAACGCAGCCAGCAAACCTGCTTTTAAGTATTTCGTTCGATTTTTCACTTTTGTCCCCCAATAATCATATAAAAATTATGTATACAGCACGATATTTACGATATGAACTATTTATTTAATTCCCTCCTCTTGTTCCGGCGCCCGAAGACGCAGAGAATTAAATGATTTGTATTGATTCATGAAATTACGAATTGTTATTAGATAGTATATCTGCAATTTCATTCCATTTTCCAAACTTAAATAGGAGCAAATTCCGAATGACGGAACTAGAGTCCAGTTTCTCATCTGCCAATGTTGTCGCGCTCGCCCGGGGGCTTGAGGTTCTAAGATGTTTTTCAGCGCGCGAGCCCAGCCTTTCCAATAGCGAACTGGCAACATATACAGGGTTTCCTAAATCCACGGTATCACGATTAACAAATACATTAGTCGAGCTTGGATACTTGCGACACGACACAAAAAAAAGGCGGTATCTCGTGGGGCCATCAGTGCTCGCCCTGGGTTACGCTGCCTTGTCAAATTTGCGAATCGCAGATATTGCACGCCCTCATATGCAAGCACTGGCAGATGCCACCGGTGCGCTCATTTCACTGGCGACACGGGATCGTCTTTCAATGCTATATCTGGAAGCCTGTTCAAGCGATACCACGATGACGTTAAAAATGGGAAGAGGAGTACGCATGCCAATAATCAACACATCCATTGGCAGAGCATTTCTAGCTGCGTTACCGGAGCAAGAGCGAAACTATTTATTTTCGGCACTGCAATTGAAGAATGATCCCATAATGGACGAAAGACAGCTTGCTTCTTTTAACAGGGAGTTCAAGCGGTTCAATAACGAAGGCTATTGTCTCTCCATTGGGGAATGGAATACCGATGTCAACGCAGCGGCGACCTCCATTTCATGGAATGGCGGAACAGATTTGATTGTGATTTCCATCAGTGGGCCGTCGTTTATGGTTACCAAAAATTTATTAAATGATGAATTAGTTCCTCGACTGATGGGTCTTTCGTTGCATATCGCGAAACAGCTTGCCTGATCGTTCCCGAAGTGGTTCGCTCAATACCGTTTTTTTGGAGGACATGCGAAGGTCCCCCAGAAACCGAAGAGGTTTCCGGAGCAATGTACTTAACAGTTAATTGACCATATCCAAAGCTTGGCCGCCTTTTTCCGATTGCCTGTTGCTGTCACAGCGACAAATCAATCTCCCGGAAAATTCTTATCGCTCGTGTCCTCAGGTACACCGACAACGGCCTTGTTGGTTATGCCAAATGGAATATGCACCGACGGAACAAGCGAGCTGGTCAGCTCCAGATGCGCCGATTGATCATCAAAGAAGATATGTGGTTTAAGGACACCCAGCACGTGTTTTTTCGCAATGCCGCCAAGAAAAAATGCATCATTGGTCATCACGCCCCAGGTTTTCAGCGTATTGAGCGCCCGTTCGTGCGACGGCGCATTTCTGGCGGTAACCAGCGATACTCTTAGCCGGTTCTCGTAGTCGGGGTTCTGCTTTTTGAATTGCTCTTCAATGGATTGAATCTTTGCGATCCGAATCAGAAACTGCTGTAACGGACCGGGGCCGTGCGAATTCATGACGTTTGCCACTTCATGGGCATGAAAATCGCTCAAT
This sequence comes from Advenella sp., assembly GCF_052108595.1. NCBI lineage: Bacteria > Pseudomonadati > Pseudomonadota > Betaproteobacteria > Burkholderiales > Alcaligenaceae > Advenella > Advenella sp. The sequence goes on along the minus strand of NZ_JBQEAU010000010.1, from coordinate 40,969 downwards.
CCAGAGGTTTGCATAATGCTTTCAGACTCATCGCTGGCCAACACGCCGTCAAAGTCAAATGCGATGCGCAAGGCGTGATCCTGTTCGTCATCGTCAAATTCTGAATCCAGAACATGTCCGGCAGGATAGCCCGCGCGAATGGCCGCGTCTACATCAGACTTGTTGCCGGATAAAAACAACGAGATGTTCAGCGCAGGAATATACTCATAGGGCGAGCGTCCCTGCATGAAAATGGCACGCGTGATACCAAGCCCATAGTGTTCGATCGTCTTCATCACTCGCAATCCCGTATCCGGATCGTTTCGTGACAGCAATATCACTTCGACCAGCGGATCTTCAGGATCGGGCCGCATATGATTAAGCGAAAGCAGCCTTTTTACAAAAGGAAAAGCAATCCCCTTGGGTAGCGGATTATTAAGATTGTGCTCCTGGAATTTGCGATAGGCTTCCTCGCCCTCGCGTTTGAAGACCGAATCAGAATCGCTCAGGTCAAATACGGCGCTGGAGGCCACGCCAATCACCAGGCGATTTTCTAGATCGTAGGGCATGACGTCCTTTGCGTGTCACGTCCCAGGGGAGCAGTATTTATTGGATTGTATAGTACTGTCATTGTCGGTATCTTAGAACCAGAGGCAACGTAATGCCCTGTATTTTATAGAATAACTGGGTTTGTTTCTCTGCTTATGCCCCGGTATTGAAATGGTCGCGAGCCTCAGGCAGCCAACGCGCCTGACTTACACGGCCTCCTTTGCGCGCCAGGTATTTGAGCAGGCGGTTATGTGAAGGAGCCGGATATGACGATTTTTTGTCCTTGGCCGTTTAAAAACCGCATGCCCTGCGGCTCAAAGCAAATATTCTGGTGGCAACGCCAGTGTCGGTTGCGGTTCGACCCGGGAAGATGCCATACGGGGCCGTAGCCAATGCGGCATACAAGCGGTCATCGCATCCAGCTTTGCAGGTGTTGTATCGGTAAAGCATTCAAGATCCAGATCAAACACTCCTTTGAACAGGCGTCGTAAAATAAATAACGAACTGCGTCAGCATCGTGCCCAACGTTAAATATTTAAAGCATCAAAGGCTTTGTCGTGAAAACATACGAAACCAAAGAAGCGTTTAAAAATGAGCTCATCAAGCGTGCCTTTTTATTCGTTTCGGAGTTTGATGATATTGCGGAATCTGAGCGCAATTTATTGAAAGGCGGGGTAGATCGCAGCCCGGCGCAGATGCTTGCTTATCAGCTTGGATGGATGGACCTGTTGCTTGGCTGGGAACGAGACGAACAAAACGGCATAAAGGTGACTACACCAGCGCCAGGTTTCCAGTGGAACAAACTTGGCCGGCTATATGAAACGTTCTATCGGCAATGGGAGGGGGTTTCAATACAGCAATTGCAGGCTGAGTTCACTCAACGCGTCACTGCAATAATCGGTTTGGTGGATTCTTTCACTGACCAGGCGTTCTTCGAATCCGGTCACAGGCAGTGGGCCTCGTCGACCAAGTCAGCCTGGCCCGTATACAAATGGGTGCATATCAATACGGTTGCGCCGTTCACGACGTTTCGCACCAAGATCCGCAAATGGAAACGAGGGTCGCCGCATGCGGGAGAGCCACCATAATAGCCCAGACAAATCCGCGTTGCTCAACACCTGCCCTTGTCTACCCCTGCCTACATTACATCCAGAATTCGCTTGATAAAATCCCGAAGCCTCTTGAAAGCACGCCTGAGCGACCGGCCGCCCTTTCAATCAATCAACGCCCCATTGTCATGAAACGGATAAGGCCCTTCAAACTGCCCGGATGCGGCCAGGTGAGTGACCAGCCTGTTATTGACGTCGTCCCAGGCATGTACCCGAAATCCTGGCGGCTCCAGCATCCATGATGATTCGGCGTCAACATCCAGATCCAGCGTAACTTGATGGGCTGGCGCCGGAGCGGTAGAGGCGATTGTTCCGCCAAAACGGACATCGATTGCCCGGTGCAGGTGCCCGCAAATAATACGTTCGATATTGTCGTACCGGGAAATAATGTCCCGCAAGGCTTGCTCACCTGCCTGCAGCCCGATCTCGTCCATATGTCCGATCAGGGTTCGGAATGGCGGATGGTGCATGGCAATAACCACCGGGCGTCCCTGGCTATCGGCCAAGGTCTCACGCAACCATTGCAGCCGCAAGTCACACAACTGCCCCCCGCTTTGCCCGGGAATCATGGTGTCCAGCGCAATAAGCCGCAGCGGCCCGATATCCACCACATACTGGATGAACTCACCTTGCGCCATGTAGCTATGTTCGGGGAAGGCCGCACGCAAATTGGTCCGATCATCATGGTTGCCCGGCAGCAGGTAAAGTGGCATATCCAGCGGCGCAAGCAGTTGGCGCAAATGCGCGTACTCGGCCGGTCTGCCAAAATCGGTCAGATCGCCTGTAAGCACGACAGCGTCCGGCTTCTGGCGCAGCCTGAGCACAGATTGAACACAGGTGCGCAAATACGGCGCAGTGTCCAGGCGACCGTAGGCCAGTTTGTTGGGTTCCCTAATATGCAGGTCGGTCAGTTGTACAAGAATTGTCATGGTTTCAGTTGTCATAAGCAGGAAGGAAGCGCGCTGTGTCGATATGCAGCCCAATCACTTCGCCCTCCCGAAAAATGGTATCACCCGGTTGTTCAGCCATCAAGACGTGCCGATTTGGCAATTTCAATTGTAATTGCACACGATCGCCCAGGAATACACGACGTTCTATCGTCGCCTGCGGGTGTCCTTGCACAACTGCGCCGATACGAATATCCTCGGGTCGCAGCAAAACGGCCGGATGGGCTTTCAGATGTTCAGGACACCTAAGGGCAGCATCGCCAAATGAAATAACGCCGCTTGTGATGGCATGATCATCACGCTCTACGCGGTTGACCCGGCCAAGAAACTGAGCGACGAAAGGATGCGCGGGTTTTCTGTACAAAGACTCGCCATCGCCCACCTGTACAATCTGGCCGGCGCTCATGATCGCCAGACGATCGGCAATGGCCAGGGCCTCATGCTGATCGTGCGTGACATGCACCGTGGTAATTCCCAGCCGGCGCAGCAGCTGCGCCAATTCATCGCGCAACGTCTCTTTGAGCTTGGCATCCAGCGCGGCCAGCGGCTCATCCAGCAGCAATACCCGCGGCTTGACCGCAACGGCGCGAGCCAGCGCAACGCGCTGCCGCTGACCACCGGACAGTTCTGCGGGCCGTTTCTTTTCCAGGCCATTGAGTCGGACCAGATCGACCAGTTCTGCTATGGTGTGCCGCTGCTCCTGCACCGGCACACCCCGGACCTTCAAGCCATAGGCAATATTAGCTTGCACTGTCATCTGCGGAAACAGCGCATAGCTTTGAAACACCATGCCAATCCCCCGTTTTTCAACAGGTAAATGCGTGACGTCCTGATCTGCAAACACAATCCTGCTGCCTGGGTCGGGGATTTCCAGCCCAGCCAACAGACGCAGCAATGTTGTCTTGCCACAACCAGACGGGCCAAGCAGCGCAATCACCTCGCCCGGCTCGATGGTCAAACTGACCGGTTGCAGGCCGCGAGTGCCGTCCGGATAGGTTTTGGCACAATCAATAATGTTGATGCGGGTTTTTTCAATATTCATAACGATAATAATTCAGTTGCCATAACGTTTTTGCGCCCAGTTGGCCACGCCTTGCAGCAACCAAAGTATGGGCAAAATGACCAGAATAAAAATAAGGGTATAGGCAGAACCTACTTCGATGCGCATGGAGGCATAGCTGTCGGCCAGCCCGACCGGAAGCGTCCTGGTCATGGGGGTATGCAGCATCCAGGTCAGATTAAACTCGCCAATAGAAAGCGTAAAGACCATCAGCATGCCCGCCAGAATTGCCGGAAATACTGCAGGCACCAGGACGCCCAGAAAGCGCTGGGCAAAGGAAGCGCCCAGCGTTCTGGCCGCTTCTTCGATAGCAAGCAGATCCGGTCTTTCAAATGCAGACGAGACCGTGCGCACCATGAAGGGCAGTGTAAACAGAATATGCCCGATCAGAATAAAGCCGAAACTTTGCCGCAACAGATTGATTTCACCGTAGGCCAGAATGAGCGCCAGCGCCGTGGCCAGCCCAGGTACGGCAACCGGCAGCGTCAGAATTTCTTCAAAAACGCGTGCAAAACGCGAGCGACTGCGCGCCAGTGCATAGGCGCAGGGCACACCAAGCAACAGTGTGCAAATCACGCAAACCAGGGCCAATATTACAGACGCGCTCACTGTTGAACCGTACACAGACCAGACTTCCTCAATCCAGCGCAATGTAAGACCGCTTTTGAGACCTGTGCGATAGTTGTTCACCAGCCCGGCCATCACGGAAATGATGACCGGTATGAACATGAACAAACAAACCGCACATGTGATGAAAAACAGAAAAGGCGCAGGTTTTTGAGATTGGGTAGTCATAACAAACTCCTACGCAGCAGGCGAGGACGTACCGGCCGCACGTGCGATAAACAGGACAGCCCAGGTCACGATCCCCAGGGCAATCGAGAGCGAGGCAGCGAGTGCAAAATTGGCATAGTTGGTAAATTCGTTGTAGATAGTAATGGGCAGCACTTCGAATTTACTGGCCAGCGTGAAGGCAGTTCCGAACGCCCCCATCGCGGTGGCGAAGACGATCGCACCACAAGCCACTGTGGTTGGCGCCAGCTGTGGCAACCATACATCCCGCGTGATGTCCCAGCGTGAGGCCCCCAATACCCGGGCGGCCTCCTCCAGTTGCCCATCCATGGCCTCGGCGGCAGCCGTGTATGAGGCAATGGCGCGCGGCAGCGAGAAATACAAGTAACCAAGAAACAGGCCAGCCACGCCGTAAGCAAAAGTGATACGCCCCATTCCCAACATACTGGCAATATCAGCAAACCAGCCTTGTCGTCCGCCCAGCAGGATAATAAAAAAACCGATAATGACACCCGGGAAGGCCAGCGGCGCCGTCAGCAACGAAAGCAGTACCTGGCGACCGGCAAAACGCCGGCGTGCCAGATAAACCCCCACCGCGCCACCAACCACCAGGGTGACAAACGTCGTGGCAAGCGAGAGCAGTACCGTATTGATCATGCTCCACATATACCGGGAATCGGTCAAGACAAGAAAATAGGTCTGCCAGCCCTTCTCTGCAGGAAGCGCGATCAGGCGTGCCACCGGCAGTATCCAGAAGGCAATAAAGAATACGATCACGGGGGCAAGGCACGCGAGCAGTATCGGACTGCGTTGGCGGCGAGCAGAAACACGGGCGGACATAATTTTTCCCTGTCTTGTCTATTTCGCATGTAATGGCGGTAAGTATCGCGCTGAAGACGCAGCCGCCAAACCATTAGCGCACTTGCTTCATGTAGCGCTCGGAAAAATCGCGTTGTACTTCGGCCATCCGTCCGTAATCGATGGCCTTGACGCGCGCATAATCGGCAGCAGGCAAAAACTTGGCTTGCACATCGGCGGGCATGGCACTGGCGCGCACCGGGCGCAGGAACGCTCGCGCCCAGATCGCCTGACCTTCATCAGACATGACAAAATCCAGCGCCTTGCGCGCATTGTCGGCATGTGGCGCATTGGCCACCAGACTCATCACGTAAGGCACCGCGACCGTACCCTCGGCCGGGATCACAAACGCCACGTTGGCGTTATCCTTGTATTTCGCCCGGTAAGCATTGAAGTCATAGTCCAGCAGAATGCCGATTTCGCCAGAGAGCAACCGTGCATAGGAGGTCTGCTTGGGCACAATGGGGTCATTGACCTGCAGGGCTTTGAAATAATCAATACCTGGCTGGAAATTATCCAGCGTTCCGCCCAGCGCTGCATTTGCGGCGACTGCGCCCACATAGCCAACAAAAGCAGAAGATGGATCAAGATATCCGATCAATCCCTTGTATTCCGGCTTGAGCAGGTCCTTCCAGGAACGGGGCACCGGTTTGCCTTCCAGCGCATCAACATTGACCATAAAGCCCATGGTGCCACTGTGTGTCGTGAACCAGTGACCATCGGGGTCTTTCAGATCGGCCGGAATATCTTCCCAATGCGCCGGTTTATATGGGGCCAGCACACCCTCTTTTTTCGCCTGAACGGCAAATGAAATACCCAGATATGTGATGTCTGCAACAGGATTGGCTTTTTCCGCCACCATCTGGGCTAGCGATTGTCCGGAGTTTTTATTGTCCGGCGGAATGGTGACCCCGGTCTTGTCCTTGATGGCTTTGAGCTGGGTACCCCAGTCGGCCCATTCCGTAGGACAGTTATAGCAGATGGCGCTTTGTGCAGATGCAGTAGTGGCGGCCGCCAGTCCAAGGCTTAGCAGACCGGCTTGAGCGAAACGTTTCAGAATGCGTGACATCCTAATCTCCAGAATAAAATAGGCAGTGATATGTCAGGAATTGGCGCAGTGATGTATTGGGGCCTGCGCACAGGACTCGCCCCGATGAAACTCGTAGTCAAGCGTGATGCTGTCGCCGGCGGCGGGCACCCTGCCCTCTTCAATAGATCTGACAAGCAACTGCACGCCCTCATGTCCCATCTCGGCATTGGGCTGGGCGATAGTCGATAAGGCAGGGGTCAGGTCCTGGCCAAGACCAATCCCATCGAAGCCGGTCACGCTGATATCCTGTGGTACCCGCAATCGGCATTGATGTGCCGCGCGCATGGCGCGCACTGCCAACAGATCGTTGGAGCAAATCAATGCGGTAGGACGAGAGTCTGTATTTAATACGCTTGAAATTTTCTCGATGGCAGTTTCAACAAACGGCACTTCAATCAACGCCGCTGGTTTGACGCGTGCTTTTTTCATGCCTGCCACGAAACCTGCATAGCGCTGCTGCGCCCGGTCAGACGCCTGCAACTGGCCACACACCATGGCGATTCTCGTATGGCCGAGCTGCACCAGGTCCTGTACCAGATCATGCACGGCGAGCTCGCCTTCAACCGACACACAGGGATGATCGGGATGACGGTTGTAAACCAGCACATAGCGCGTCTCTTGCGCTCGCAAATTGCGCACGGCTTGTGACGTTTGTGCATCGGATACCACCAGGAGCACGCCGTCCACACCGAAAGCCTGCAACTGCGCGACCGCTTCGATTTCATTTGCGATTTTGTATTCTGTGGTCGCCGGCATGATGGCATAGCCATGGGTGGCCGTTGCCTGCGTAATACCCTGCAGGCATTCAGCAAACACAGGGTTGGTCAGGGTTGGCAAAACGACACCGATCACGCGACTGCGTTGCGTTCGCAACGTACGTGCCGACGCATTCGGACGATAACCTTGCTCCAGTGCAACTGCCAGAATCTGCTGGCGCGTTCGTTCGTTTACCAATTGCGGCGCGTTAAAGACGCGCGAGACCGTCGCAGGCGAGACACCCGCCTGGGTGGCGATATCAAGAATCGAAATCCGGTCGCTGCGGTTTTTCATGGCATTGAAAACGTTTTATGAAAACGATTTCATTTTAGGTTTGCACTGTTACACCGATGTGACAATCGTGCACTGCGGCATGCATTGGGGACAGTGAAGACCATCTGATCGTTGTCCTGCTCAGCGCTTCGTAGATTCCGATATTGTGTACGGTCACACGGTACCAATAAACTCTGGAATATTCAAAACAGTAATGGCAAGGCCAAAACCTATCAGGTCAGACAGGTCTTGGCTGCGCTCGACAAAACCAAAAACACGCAATCAACTTTGAACGATGACAATGAATGTTAAACACTACACATACCGGGTAAGCTGGTCTCCCGAAGATCAGGAGCATATCGGCCTGTGCGCCGAACTCCCCTCGTTGTCATGGCTGGCTAGTGATCCGGCCCAGGCTTTGGCTGGCATTATGCAAGTCGTGGCCGAGGCGGTTCAGGATATGCAGCGCAACGGCGAAGTCGTCCCTTCGCCAATTGCAGATAAACGGTATAGTGGACAATTCCGGGTGCGGGTGCCACCCTTGGTACATCGCAACCTTGCAATTGCCGCAGCAGAGCAAGGAGTAAGTATGAATCGATTCGTAAGCGCCAAACTGGCAGGCTAGCCCAATCGTGAACAGTCGCCCTAAGAGGCACTCATCGGGCTCATGTATTGAGCAGCCTGCAGTTGCGGGAACATCGTTGATAGCGACCTCGACCTGACTACATCGCGAGCAATCGCGTTGATACAGCCAGGCCGATTACCTCCGTCCTAACACACCAGCAATTACTTCTTCAAACAATCAGTCATGCACCGCGTGTTCTTGGTGTCTGGTCGATCATCGACATAGAAATTATCGCGATTGGGCATCTTGACGGCTGCCAGTGACTTGGCATCCAGTGTTGCGTCAGCAGGCACGATGTTGTTTTTGCTTAACAAATAGGCTGTCACGCTGTACACGTCTTCGTTGCTCAGCGATTGCGGACTCTGGAACGGCATGGAGCGTCGCACGTAATCGAATATCGTCGTGGCATAGGGCCAGTAACTGCCGATGGTCTTGACCGGTTTATCGCTGGCCAGGCTACCCTGCCCTCCCACCAGTTTTGGCCCCAGGCCGCCTTCCAGATTAACGCCATGACAGCTCATGCACTGGGTTTTATACACTTTGTCTCCCAGCGCAACGGTTCCCTGCCCATCAGGCAGTCCGGTTCCGTCCGGCAAGATATCGATAGTCCAGCCAGCGATCTGCTCATGCCCTGCCGGCGAACCCAGCCCCTTGAAATCATGGGCTTGCTGGGCATATATGACAGATGACATTGCCATAAAACAGGCGCCTAGCATGAATTGTTTAAACCCGTCCATTGGTCACCTCTCCGGTCGTGGCGATTTTCCATGGCTGAATCGCATTGTTATGATAAAAAGAGACCTTGCCGCGTGCTTCAATCAGCTGGTCAAGCGTTGGCTGTACATAGCCGGTTTCATCGACAGCCCGGCTCATAATGACCTGTTCCTCGCCATTCCAATCAAACAAGAAGCGAAATGCCGTCAGGGCTTTACTTATAACTGGCTCCTGCAATGTGGCCGGCTGCCAGGTATTGCCGCCGTCTGTCGAAATATCAACGGCCGTGATTTTGCCGTGTCCGCTCCAGGCAATGCCGCGAATTTCTTGCGTTCCCTTGCGCGTGAGTTTATGCGTGCCCGATGGCTGGGTAATAAGGGACTTGCACTCCATCACAAATGAAAATTTGCGTGCACGCCCGTCAGCCATCAGGTCTGTGTACTTGCCCGTTTCCTCTCTTGTGTACCCCGGCTGGTCGGTCACATGCAGCCGGCGCAACCACTTGATGCTCATATTGCCTTCAAACCCCGGAACGAAAAGCCGGATCGGATAACCTTGTTCCGGCCGTAAACGCTCGCCGTTCTGGCTATAGGCAACCAGCACGTCGTCAAGACACTTTTCAATTGGAATACTGCGTGTCATGGCCGCACCGTCGGCCCCCTCGGCCACAATCCATTTCGCTTCTTTTTTCAGGCCCGCATGTTCCAGCAGCGTTCTCAAGGGAACGCCCGTCCACTGCGCACAACTGACCAGTCCTGCTACCTCGGCGGCTGTCTTTCCATAAGGTGGCAAAAAGGACGGATTGCCCGAGCATTCCAGAAAATAAATAGGTGAAACACTGGGAAATTGCCTGATCTCATCCATCGTGAATACCAAGGGCCGATCAACCAGCCCATGCAGTATCAGGCGATGTTCGGCAGGATCTATCTGCGGAACGCCGGCATGATGCCGTTCGTAAAACAGGCCATTGGGTGTGATCGCGCCATCGAGTTCCTGCAACGGCGAGGTGCTGTAGGCAGACATCGGCTCTTTGAGACCGGGGTACATATTTCTGATTGCCTTTTTTTCAAAGGCAGACGGCTTGCCATAAGGGCTTGCCGTCGGGCTGCCCAGGGAGCGGGTCCACTTGGGCACGTTCGGCGGCAAATTGGCTGCAGCATCAGCCGCTGCCTCTTTGGCCGTATCGGCTGCAAGCGCTTCGCGCGCCACGCCGGCCGTAGCCACTGCCGTCACTACAGCGCTGCTGTGCAAAAGAAAATTACGTCGACCGGCCCGGGTCCCTGCTGGCACAGGCGTCACCTGCGACGCCGCAGGCTCGGCAACTGCCGGTGTTGATGCATCATTGTCGTTCATATTATCTCCCCACATTGCCAATGTCATAAAACACACCGACCGACCGATCGGTTTTATGCATGATAACGATATCTACCTTGCTTGGCAAGCGCAACTTGCTGCTAAAATTGGCTCATTAACATCACATGACGCGCCACCATGGCCACAACCGAAGTCATCGCTACGGACCCGTCCGGGCAAACCCTGCAACAGCGCATCCTGAAAACAGCAGCGCAACTTTTTGCTGCCCACGGTTTTCATGCCGTTGGCATGCAGGCGCTGTGCGACGCGCTGCAAATCAGTCGCGGCGCGTTCTACCATCACTTCCGTAGCAAGGACGATGTCCTGGACGATATCTGCACCCGTTATATGACAGAGTTGGTGCACATGGGCCGGCAAACATTAAGGGAAGAAACGGATCCCGAGCGCTGTCTGCAGCGCCTCGGGCAGGATTTGCTGCAGGTGATTGCAGCAAATCTTCCGGAACTGACGGTGTGCTTTCGCGAAATTCAGAGCCTGGGCAGCGAGCGCCGCCAAAAGGTAATCGACCTGCACCGCAAATACGAATCTCTCTGGAAGGAAACAGTCGAACGCGGCGCGCAGACAGGGGCCCTGCTGCCCTACTCGCGGGTGCGCATGAAAGCCGTGCTGGGAATGTATTATTACAGTTATATCTGGCTCAACCCCGCACGGGCTGATGAACTGGCCGGCGCAATTGCGTCCTTCAACGACATCGCGTTAAAAGGTCTGCGAAAGTAATCCGGCCACGCGTCGCAGGCACGTTTGTCCAAGATGCCCATTGTTTCACTAAAGACTTCTGAAGTACTCAGTTCGTACGCACACAGGAAAAAGGTTAAGGTCAGCGCTCGTTGCAGCTTCCTGCCTGCAAACGTTTTCGCCGCTGTTTATTCGACAGCGGTGAACTGCGGTCACCTGCACGACTCTCGTTTTTACTATACTGAACGTACCGCATTTTGTTCGTACCCGGCAAGCATTCGCCAGCCGGTTCATTTACCAATGACAGGAGTTTTTGCATGACGAAGATACTTGTACTTTACTACTCCATGTATGGCCATATCGAGACTATGGCAAACAGCGTTGCAGACGGTGCCCGCCTTGTACAGGGCACCGAGGTCACTATCAGGCGCGTGCCCGAAACGATGAATGAAGAGGCCTTTGGCAACGCGGGTGGCAAAGCGGACCAGGTTGCGCCTGTCGCGTCTGTCCAGGAACTGGCCGACTACGACGCCATTATTATTGGTACGCCAACCCGTTTTGGCAATATGGCAGGCCAGATGCGTACGTTTCTGGATCAAACCGGCGGCCTGTGGGCCAAAGGCGCCCTTGCCGGAAAAATTGCAAGTGTCTTTACCTCTACCGGCACCGGCGGCGGCCAGGAAATGACCATCACCTCTACCTGGACCACCCTTGCCCACCATGGCATGATTATCGTACCGATCGGCTACACGAGCCAGGCCCTGTTCGACATATCGCAAGTCGGGGGCGGAACCCCTTATGGCGCCTCTACCATTGCCGGCGGAGATGGTTCGCGCCAGCCTGACGAGCGTGAGCTTGGTATCGCCAGGCATCAAGGTGAGTACGTGGCAAAAGTAGCGGTTAAATTGAAGGGATGATGAACAAGCGCCGGCGCTGGTCTGATGGGCGAGCCCGGCTTTGTCATGAGACCGGACAGACCTGCCTTTATCTCAGGACGACGTTTTCAGCATTTCCATCCGCTCCAATGCCCGCTGCGTCACCTCAGGATTGACCAACGGCGTTGGCAATTTCCCAGCAAGTAGATCCAGCGTCTGGTTTACTGACAACTCGCTGATGCGGCGCATGCTTTCAAGGGTAATGCCCGCGATGTGGCTACTTAGAATGACATTTGTCATCGCACGAAGTGGTGAGTCGTCAGGTAGCGGCTGCAATTCAAAAACATCCAGTGCAGCGCTTATTTTCTGCTGCGCCAGCACATCAACGAGATCGGCCTGGTTGATCACCGCACCACGCGCCACATTGATGATACTGGCGCCCTGCTTCATCAGGCCCAGTGTTCGCTGGTTTGCCAGGCCTCTGGTTTCTGCGGTCAGCGGACAGGCAAGCACCACGAAGTCGGCCGTTCGAAAACTATCGTCAATGGATGCTGCGCCGATGTAGTCGGGCATTTTGCTCGGATCGCGGCGATTGCCGATGACGGACATGCCGAACCCACAATGACAGATGCGGGCCAGCGCCTGGCCAATGGCACCGACGCCAATAATACCGACCGTTTTTCCATGAAGTTCAATGGCACCATCGGACAGCGCACGCGATGCACTCCATCCGTCGCTGCGAAGCAACGCATCTACCGTATGCAGGCGACGTGAAAGCAGAAGCATTTGACCCACCACATACTCCGCCACGGCAACGGCATTTGCACCGGGTGCATTGCTCACCGGGATTGCCCTGGCGGTCGCTTGCGCAACCGGAACGATATCGACCCCGGCACCGTGCCTGACAATACCGCGAAGACGATCAGCATGCGCCAGAACCGCAGCAGCAACGGGCGAACGCACAATCAGCACGTCGGCGTCACGTATCTCTTTGGCAAGCACCTGCGGATCCAGCGACGAAGCAACGCGCACTTGCGCATGTTCACGCAGGCGTTCAGTTTCGCTGGAATCAATCGGGTTGGTCAGCAGCACAATCGCACTCACGGGCGCTCCCTGGTTTGGGTTGATACGTCAATGGAACAACGTCTAGGCATCGACTGTGCGCGCGACAAGTGGCGCGCACTTCAAAAGCTTTTTTGCAAATGCGAAGTGTACCGTGGAATGGTGCAAAGCGCGCCATCAGGGAAAACCCACAGCAACCGATCTAGACCCATGACAATTGAAATATCGCCACACCTGATAAACGGTGTTGCACGCCCCCGGTCCATGCTCGGCATCGTTATTTCACATGAAAATTTTTTTGAAAGAGCTTTTCATTCCCACCAAATTGTTTTAGTATTCCCAAAACTTCCTATTTTTAAGAACAGTCATCCTAATAATTGGGATTTATAAATTAATACCCTCCAGTTTATAAACCGGAGTCAAAGGAGCCCAAGTTGAATATCACAGATGTCCAGACGCTGTCCTGCGACGCCGGTTGGCGCAATTACTATTTCGTCAAGATCTCGACCGACACCGGTATTTGCGGATGGGCGGAGTTTGACGAAGGCTTCGGTTCCCCCGGCGTTACCGCGGTCATTCAGAAGCTGAGCGAAATGCTTATCGGCAATCCGGTACCCAGCCAGGAACGGTTTTACGCCGAAGCCTACAGCCGAACCCGACCCGCAGCCGGCGGAGTGGTTGCCGAAGGCATTGGCGCCCTGGAAAATGCGTTGCTGGACGTGCGCGCCAAATCACTTGGCGTGCCCTGCTATGAATTGCTGGGCGGAAAGGTACGCGATAAGCTGCGCGTTTACTGGTCTCATTGCCCAGCCTGGCGCATCAATCATCCAAAGTTTTTTGGACCTGCCGTAACAGATCTGGACGGCGTCAAGGCCATGGGGGCCGAGGCGCGTGAGCGCGGTTTTACTGCACTCAAATCCAACACGTTCATTTTTGATGATGGTCCGGCCTACGCCTGGCGCCCGGGTTTTGCCGCTCCGTTCCATCCTGAATTGAATGCCGATCGCCGGATCATCCGAAACCTGCGCGATTGCCTGGAGGCATTGCGTGACGGTGCCGGACAGGACATGGAGATCCTGCTGGATCTGAATTTCAATTTCAAGACAGAGGGTTACCTGAAGATTCTGCGCGCAATTGCCGATCATGACATTTTCTGGGTGGAAATTGACAGCTATAGTCCCGATGCGCTTGCCTATATACGGAATCACAGCCCGCATCCGGTCAGTTCGTGCGAGACCCTGTTCGGCGCCCGGGAGTTCCTGCCTTATTTTCAGAAAAATGCCGTTGACGTTGCGATTGTCGATGTCGTCTGGAATGGTGCATGGCAGTCGATGAAGATCGCCAACCTGGCCGATATCCACGAAGTGAATGTCGCTCCGCATAATTTTTACGGCCATCTGTGCACCATGATGAACGCCCATTTTGCAAGCGCAGTGCCTAATTTTCGCATCATGGAGACGGACATCGACCGGCTTTCCTGGGACAGGGAATTGTTCACCTACGTTCCTGAGTATATCGACGGGCACCTGATCGTTCCGGACCGCCCGGGCTGGGGAACAGAACCCGTCGAAGAAGCCATCAGGGCGCACCCGCCAAAACCAGGTGGCGGATTGATCCAGCCGCGCCAGTCCCGATAGTTTGCCAACGACCATTTTTTCAACAACGCAGTGACTTCGCATCATTTACCAAGGAGACAACCACATGATCAACGATTGGAATTCAACACTGAGCAATCTTCGCAAGGGTGGCGCCGCTTTTGCCAAACATAACCCTGCGGTGGTAACGGCCTATCGTGGCCTGAACGAGGCGCTTGGACAAGCCAGGCACCTGGACGACAAGACGCGTGAATTGATTGCGCTGGCTGTGGCCGTCACCACGCGATGCGACGGCTGCATTTCGTCGCACGCTGCCGCAGCCCAGAAGGCGGGCGCAACCGTGGAAGAAGTCAGCGAGGCCCTTGGCACCGCGGTGGCGCTTAACGCCGGTGCAGCCTATGTGTATTCAGTACGTGCAATTGAAGCATTTGAGCAAATGGACAAATGAAGTCTCTGCCGGTGAAAAGGAATTTTTACCGGGCGCAGTTTGCGGGGGCGTGGCAACAATAATTCCAAGCCACGGGTAACAGTTATCACTTTCAGATCAGGAAGTACCCAAAGGAGAAACAAAATGAGCAGACAAACAGAACAAGCAGTTCGGTTGGGAACATCAATAGCGCTGGCCGCTGCGTGCATACTGGCATCTGCCAGTGCTTATGCCGCCTGGCCCGCCGATAAGCCAATACGCCTGATTGTGCCCTATGCCCCAGGCGGCGCCACCGATATTCTGGGTCGCGCGGTTGGAAACCAAATGGCCAAGGAGCTGAAACAAACAATTGTTGTGGAAAATAAGCCTGGCGCCGGCAGTATGCTGGGCTCGCAACAAGTGGTGCGTTCAGAGCCTGACGGTTACACGATTTTGCTGGGAAGTATTTCAAATGTACTGAACATGTATTTCTACAAGGACCCGCTTTATGATCTGCGCAAAGATCTCAAGCCGGTCGCGCAAATTGTATCCGTGCCCAATTTTCTGGCCGTGGGCAAATCGGTACCGGCAAAGAATGTTGCCGAACTGATCGCGCTTGCCAAGCAGAAACCCGGGGAACTCAGTTGCGCAACCTCTGGGGTCGGCTCCTCGCCCTACCTGTCGTGCGAACTGTTCAAGGTCATGGCTGGCATTGAGCTTATCAACACGCCGTTCAAGGGTGGTGCGCCCGCCATTCAATCGACAATCGGCAATCAGACGACCATGGTGTTTGCCAACGAAGCCTGGCCTTACATAGATTCGGGCCAGTTGCGTGGCCTGGGCGTTACCACTGCGCAGCGGTCGCCCTATTCCAGGGATATCCCCGCCATATCAGAAACATTGCCTAAATATGACGTTACCGCCTGGTACGGGTTCTGGGTGCCTTCCAAGACACCAGACAAGATCACCAATGCGCTAAGCAAGGCAGCCGCAGACGCGCTGCAAAGCCAGGAAGTATTGAATACCCTGAAGCAACTGGGCGCAACGCCAAAGCCGTCGGATCCGCAGCAATTTGCAGATTACGTCAATAGCGAAATTGATCGCTGGGCCGCGATCACCAAAGAGATGAATATTCAGGCTAAATGACACAGCAAGACATGGCAATACGCATACAACAGGAACCGTGATGCGACGACTAGGTGATGTACTGAAATATTGGGCAGAACATACCCCGAACAACCCGGCGATTTCGGATGAGATCCGCTCTCTCAGTTATGGGCAGTTGAACCAGGCTGTGGCCGATTGCCGGCGCTTTCTGGCCAGTTGCGGCCTTCGGCCGGGCGATCGCCTCGCGTTGATCGGGGAAAACAGCACTGTGCTGGCAACACTCATTCTTGCCGCCGGGCTTGATGATATCTGGGTTGTCCTGGAAAATGCCCGCCGTGCCCCGCTTGAAACCGATGCCGTATGCAGCCATGCCGAGCCTCGACGTATTCTTTACCTGACCGAGAACTCGCCTTCGGCCAGCGAGCATGCCAACCGTCACGAAGCGCAACCGGTAACGATGCCGTTTGGGACACTGGCAATGGGCCCGCTAATGGATACATTGCCAGAGCCGTGTTACGCATCGGCGCAGGACCAGGTGGCTGCGCTGATCTACACCACTGGTAGCACCGGCACCCCCAAGGGCGTGATGCTCACACACGGCAACTTGCTTTATATTGGTTCACTGATGCAGCAGCAGCGGCACCTGATACCCGAGGATCGGGTGTACGGCATTTTACCCATTACACATGTCATGGGCCTGTCTTCGGGTCTGCTTGGCACCCTGGCCTCTGGCGCCCATGTGCAACTGGTGCCGCGTTTTACCATTGCCCATTGCTTGAACAGTCTGAACCGGGAAGGTATCTCTGTTTTGCAGGGTGCCCCCGCCATGTTTTCCCGCCTGGCCAAATCGGAACAAATAGGGGATTTAAAGTCTACGACGCTCAGAGTCATTGCGGCAGGAGGCGCTCCGCTGGATCCCACCCTCAAGCGACAGGCGGAGCAGACTTTCGGTCTGACACTGCATAATGGTTACGGCCTGACCGAAGGGTCGGCTATCTGCTGGACCCGGCTGGAATCTGCGAATCCTGATTGTGCCGTGGGACCGCCCAACCCTGGCGTAGAGATTGCAATCCTGGATTCTGAAAATAGACCAGTCAAGCAGGGAGAACAAGGCTCATTGTGGGTCAAAGGTCCCAATATCATGAAAGGCTATTTTCGGGATCCACAACGAACTGCGGCAGTCCTGACATCCGATGGCTGGTTCAACACAGAGGATCTGGCCAGACAATTGCCCGATGGGCGCATCAATATTGAAGGACGCACCAAGGATCTGATTATCCGTTCCGGCTTCAATGTTTCGCCACTTGAGGTTGAAACCGCATTGAATGCCCATGAACAGATTCAGCATTCGGCAGTGCTGGGACACACCATCTGTGGCAACGAGCAGATCGTGGCAATGATCGAACTATACCCGGGCGCCTGCTTGAAAGAGGAAGACGTACGCCTGTTCTTGCAGGATCGCCTCTCTCCATACAAGCGGCCTGGAAGAATCTTTTTTGTCGACAATCTGCCCATTGCCCCCAATGGCAAGGTACTCAAACACCAACTGAAACAAACCCTGAAGGAGCTGACATGACCGATGCCGTGACCTATGAATCCCGTGATGGTATTGCCATTATCACCATCAATCGCGAAGACCGCATGAATGCCATCGGCCCTGAGGTGGAAGCCGGCCTGGCCCTGGCGTGGAAACGCCTGAATGACAGCGCGCAAGATCGCGTCGGCATTCTTACCGGTGCTGGCACCAAGGCGTTCTCTGCCGGCAAGGACATGGCCTCTGCGGCACCGCCCGATTACCGCAGCTTCACGCCCAATGTCGGCGTTCTGCTGGAAAAGCCGCTCATCGCGGCGATCAGCGGCTGGTGCATTGGCGGTTCCATTGTCCTGACGCTGATGTGCGATCTGTGCGTGGCCACCGAAGACGCCAAATTCATGTATCCGGAAGCCAAGCTGGGCTTTGCCGGCGGGATGATTGCATCGGCAGCAGCCAGAATTCCGCATAAGGTGGCAATGGAATTAATGTTGCTTGGCGAACCAATTACCGCCCAGCGCGCTTATGATGTTGGTATGGTTAACCGTGTGGTACCGGCAGGTCAGCATATGGTCGAAGCCATGAAACTGGCGCGCCGCCTGGCCGCCAATGCCCCATTGGTGATGACTATGCTCAAGCGCCTGGCCGCCCAGACCACGCCCATGAGTCCGGTAGAAATCGCCGGCCATGCCTGGCGGGAGAACCAGCGGGTGTTCGAGAGTGCCGACTTTGCCGAAGGTTTGGCAAGCTTTATCGAAAAACGCCCGCCGGCTTTCAAAGGACAGTAAAACCGTGCATGATTCTATAAACAGGGAGCGTTCACGCCGCCTGCAAAGTAACGTAAATTATTGAAACAAACCAAGAGACAAATGACAATGAATACGCCGAACCTGAACCGCCTGAGCGATTTTATTCAAGCAGCCACCAGACTCATGGACGGTCATGATGACAATCAGCAACCACCGGCTGGCATGAAGTCCTTGCTGGCAGATCTCGTTGCCCAGGACGACTGGCTGCCCGAATTCTGCACCGTGCCGCACCCCACTTTTTACCAGCAGTTTCTCCTGCACTGTGATCCCCTGGAGCGCTTCTCACTGGTCAGTTTTGTATGGGGTCCCGGACAACAGACACCGGTTCACGACCATATGGTGTGGGGATATATTGGCATGTTGCGCGGTGCAGAACTGAGTCAGCGCTATCGCACCAATCCGGATGGCTCGCTCACTGCAGACGGAGAGCCAGACCGGCTCGAACCCGGCATGGTCGACGCGCTGCTGCCGGCAGAAGGCGATATACATCAGGTGTTCAATGCATACGACGATAAGCCTTCTATCAGTATTCATCTTTATGGCGGCAACATCGGCGCGGTCAGCCGGCATGTTTTCGACCTTGCAAGCGGTCAGCCAAAAACGTTTATCTCCGGCTACTCTTCTGACCTGATTCCCAATGTCTGGGATCGTTCTGCGAGCCGAAAAACCTGATGTCGCCGGTATGACGAACGCGTTCTTTCCCCCTCCTCTGATGTATTCTGTCGCCTTATCACTTAGCGTACAGGGAAGGATATATAACGTCATGGATAAAACACTCATCAAAGGCCTGAAGGTGCTGGAAGTCGTTACTGGCTCTACCGAGAGAATCCGGACCATCGAGGAACTGGCCGATAAAGTCGGTCTGACACGCAGCAATACGCACCGCACTTTGCAGACACTTATTCATGCAGGTTTTGTGGCACGCGATGACCAGGACAACTACATAGGGGGTATCCGGCTGTTTGAACTGGCAGCGAACCAGCTGGCGCAGCTGGATCTGCGGCGCATCGCCTCTGGCGCCATGTACGTGCTGGCAGAAAGCACCGGAGAAACCATCCACCTGTCTGTACTGGACGGGTTCGATGTCGTGTATGTAGACAAGATAGACAGCCCGCAGCCAATTCGCGCTTACTCCATGATTGGCGGACGGGCTCCCGCCTATGCTGTCGCCACAGGCAAGGCCATTCTGGCTTATCAGACAGACAGTTTTCTGGACAGCCACGCCGGGCAATTGCAAAAGCATACAGCCGCAACCATGGCAGACCTGGATACACTGCGGCGCGCGCTGGCCCGGACAGTCAAACAGGGCTATGCCGTCAATCGCGGCGAGTGGCGCGACGGCGTTGGGGGAATCGCGGTCCCCATTTTTAACGGACTGGGACAAATTATGGGAGCTGTTGGCATTTCGGCGCCCCTGGATCGCCTGACACCCGCTCGCATACGCCAACTGGTTCCCGAAGTCATCCAGTGCGCCGGCGCAATTTCGCAACAGCTGGGCTACACCGCAAAAACAGCCAAGCCCGATACGTAGACCGCGTGAGTATCTCAACTGAAATGGAATGTGCTGTATGAGACATAAATAAGCCACACTTTGCATAGCGACGATCAGCCGCCAGCCATGGCGACTCGCGCTGCGTACAGGCAAAACAGGCTGTGTGCTTGAAGCCATCAGCTCAGCAGAAGCACTTGCTGAGCAACCAGTCATTCACCCAATTGGAGGAAATACCGAATGTTCAACGCCATATTGATTGAAAAAGATGATGCCGGATACCGTGCCGCAGCAACGTCCGTGGACGAGGCGCAGTTGCCCCAAGGAGACGTTCTTGTCGATGTGCAATATTCAACCATCAATTACAAGGACGGACTGGCTATTACAGGAAAATCACCAGTGGTCCGGCAGTTTCCCATGGTACCGGGCATTGACTTTTGCGGTACCGTCAGGCAAAGCCAGCACCCGGATTTTAAGACGGGGGACGCCGTGATCCTCAATGGCTGGGGCGTAGGCGAAACCCATTGGGGAGGCCTGGCTCAGCAGGCCAGCGTCAATGGAAAATGGCTGATCCGCCTGCCCTCGGGCATGAAACCCGAGCAGGCGATGTCCATCGGCACTGCCGGCTACACTGCCATGCTTTGTGTCATGGCGCTGCAACGCAACGGCCTGACGCCCGAATCGGGTGACATCCTTGTGACCGGTGCGGCAGGCGGCGTCGGCAGCGTAGCCGTCGCGCTGCTTTCCTCTCTGGGATTCCGCGTGATCGCATCCACCGGCAGGCAGCAAGAGGAAGAGTATTTGAGAAAGTTGGGTGCCGCCGAAATTATTGATCGCCATACCCTGAGCGAGCCCGGCAAACCGCTGGGCAAGGAACGCTGGGCAGGCGCCGTGGACAGCGTGGGCAGTCACACGCTGGCCAATGTTTGCGCAGGCATCAAGTATCGCGGCGCGATTGCCGCGTGTGGTCTGGCGCAAGGTCTGGATTTTCCTGCGTCCGTCGCGCCATTCATTCTGCGCGGCATTACGCTGGTCGGGATCGACAGCGTACACTGCCCGGTCAAGGAACGCCAGCAGGCCTGGGACAGGCTGAGCAAGGAACTGGATCCGGCCAAGCTGGCATTGATTGGCTCCCGGACGGTCGGTTTAAATGAAGTCATTCCCCTGGCCGGCCAGATTCTGGAAGGACAAGTGCGCGGGCGAATTGTTGTGGATGTGAATCGTTAGACAACGTTCACAATCGAGTTCAGTCGTTGGACAGATGGCCAGGTCGCGAACCTTCTCGCAGCCTGGCCATCTTTTTTCAATAACACATACGTAATGAACGCCAATCAGCCACGCGCCTTGCGCACCGCCTGGGCCAATTCACTGCACAGACCCAGCACATCGACCCGGGCCTGCTCACCACTGTTTGCCTCTGCAATCTTCTGCACCAACGCCGAGCCGACAACAACGCCATCGGCCACTCTGGCAATATTGGCCGCCTGTTCCGGAGTACGAATCCCGAAACCCACGCTTACCGGTAGATCGGTATGTCTGCGAATCCGTGTGACGGCTTGCTGAACATGCTCTATGGTCGCTGAACCGGCGCCGGTGGTGCCCGCAACAGAAACGTAATAGACAAAGCCGCCGGCATTGCCCAGGATCTGCTGCAAACGCGCGTCATCGCTGGTGGGTGTGGTCAAGCGTACAAAATCAATGCCGGCAGCCTGCGCCGGAAGACAAAGATCACGATCGTGTTCGGCTGGCAGATCTACCACAATCAGCCCATCCACCCCAGCCTTGCCTGCGTCGGCAATAAACCGATCCACGCCATAGCGATGAATAGGGTTGAAATACCCCATCAGCACAATTGGCGTTTCGTTGTCGTGCTGCCGAAACTCGCCGATCATTTTCAGGGTGGCGGCAACATTCTGACCCTGTGCCAGTGCGCGAAGGCTGGAAAGCTGAATGGCAGGACCGTCGGCCATCGGATCGGTAAACGGCATGCCCAGTTCGATAATATCGGCGCCCGCTTGTGGCAATCCGTTAAGAATGGCTGCGGCGGTATCATAGTCGGGATCACCGGCAGTCAGAAACGTGACCAGGGCCGCGCGATTCTCGTTCTTAAGTTGTGCAAAACGCTGTTGCAGGCGACTCATGCTTGTTGCTCCTTCTCTTTGCTATGTTGCATCACAGTTTGCATATCCTTGTCTCCGCGCCCGGACAGGTTCACGACCATCAGGTGATCCCTGGGCAGCAATGGCGCCTGCTTGAACGCTTCGGCCAGCGCATGAGCGCTTTCCAGCGCGGGAATAATACCTTCCAGGCGGCAACATTGATGCAGGGCGTCAAGCGCTTCATCGTCTGTTATTGCCGTATATTGCACACGTCCAATGCTGTGCAGCCAGGCATGCTCAGGACCGATGCCAGGATAATCCAGGCCGGCAGATATTGAATGAGCATCAATAATCTGCCCATCGTCATCCTGCAGCAAGAACGTGCGATTGCCGTGTAATACGCCAGGTACGCCCCCGTTCAGACTCGCCGCATGCTTGCCGCTTTCAATTCCATGGCCGGCCGCTTCTACGCCGATAATCTTCACATCCTTGTCATCCAGGAAATCATGGAACAGCCCAATGGCGTTGGAACCGCCCCCTACGCAGGCGACAAGCGAATCGGGCAGGCGGCCTTCCTGAGCCAACATCTGCTCACGGGTTTCCCGGCCGATCACTGCCTGGAAATCCCGGACCATAGTGGGATAGGGATGAGGGCCGGCCACCGTACCAATCAGATAATAAGTAGTGTCGACATTGGTGACCCAATCACGCAAGGCCTCGTTCATGGCGTCCTTTAACGTGCCAGTGCCTGCTGTGACAGGCAACACCTGCGCCCCCAGCAATTTCATACGAAATACGTTGGCCTGCTGGCGATCAATATCGGTGCTACCCATGTAAATGACGCATTGCAAACCAAAGCGGGCGGCAACAGTCGCTGTTGCGACCCCATGCATTCCGGCCCCGGTCTCGGCAATAATTCGTTTCTTGCCCATGCGTCGCGCCAGCAGAATCTGGCCGATACAGTTATTGATTTTGTGAGCCCCGGTATGATTGAGCTCCTCACGCTTGAGATAAATTTTTGCCCCGCCCAGGTGTTCGGTCAGCCGCTCTGCATAATAGAGCGGGTTGGGTCGTCCCACATAATCCCGCTGGAAATAGGCCAATTCCTTTTGAAAGCGCTCATCGGTCTTGGCTTTTTCGTATTCGGCAGCCAGTTCGTGAATCAGCGGCATCAGTGTTTCGGCCACGTATTGCCCGCCAAAGTCGCCAAACATCCCCGCCGCGCCTGTATCTGTATTCAATGAAACCATGGGTGTCCATTCTCCTGTCATTTGCTTTCCGCCAGTGTCGATCGGAAAGCCTGTTTCCATGAATACAGCATAAGCCAGCCGCCGTTATAAAAAAAGCGATAAAATAGCCCTGATATGTCAAATAAACTCACACATTATGCCCAGAGATATCCCACCCCTTAACGCCTTGCTTGCATTCGAAGCTGCAGCGCGCCTGCTCAGCGTGAGCAAAGCGGGAAATGAGCTGCACGTCACGCATGGGGCAATCAGCCGGCAGATCCGGGTACTTGAGTCTTCCCTTGGCATTGCGCTCATCGAGAAAGACGGACGTGGTATAAAACTCACAGATTCCGGCCTATTGCTGCGTGACGCCAGCGCCGCGGCCTTTGACCGGGTACGCAGCGCCTGCGCCGAGCTCCGCCATCGTAGCGGTAACCTGCCGTTTGTGCTTGCCTGTCCGGGCAGCCTGTTGGCGCGCTGGTTCATCCCCAGGCTGGAAAAACTCAATCAGGACCTGCCCCAATTGCGATTGCAATTGACTGCGGGAGAAGGAGAACTGGACCCACGCAATCCCAATGTCGACGCAACCCTTTGCTTTGCAGCCCCTCCCTGGCCTGATGACATGCTCGTGCATGACCTGGGCGCGGAATATATCGGCGCCGTGATCAGTCCGAGATATGTCAACTATGGTTCCCTGGTTGACGCCCCGGTAAGCGCGCTATTGAACGAGCCGCTTATGTATCCGGCGTCCCGGCCGCAGGCTTGGGTCCAATGGGCGCAGGCAAACCAATTACCCGCCGACAATCTGCAGTTGGGTACCGCATTCGAGCATCTTTATTACCTTCTGGAAGCGGCTACGGCAGGCCTGGGCGTGGCTATCGCCCCCAAACAGGTCGTCGCCGATGACCTGGCCGCCCGGCGGCTGGAAGCGCCCTGGGG
Organism: Advenella sp.; assembly: GCF_052108595.1. Lineage (NCBI taxonomy): Bacteria > Pseudomonadati > Pseudomonadota > Betaproteobacteria > Burkholderiales > Alcaligenaceae > Advenella > Advenella sp. The sequence continues at coordinate 17,027 of NZ_JBQEAU010000010.1, read as the reverse complement.
CTTTGTGCAAACGAGCGCACGCTTAAGTCTTTGGGTGCCGCGAGCCCGTGCGGATCAGCGCTCTGCCCTGCTGGCAGATTGGCTGGGCAAGGCGCTGGATTTCGCAGGCCAGCCCAAATCCTAGTATTTATACATTTGTGATAAATCGCCTGCTGCCCTAGAATATACGCAAGGCTGGCCGTTCATACCACTTACGCCCCGCCTGTCCGTCATACACGCTCACAGCATTGCAAGCACGCCACCGTGAACAGATGCGGGCGGTGTATAGATGACTGGCGTAGCTTGCATGGTCCAGGCAGCGATTATGTTACTTCCTGCCAAGAGTGCCAATAGGAAAACCATGATTTATCGCGTGCTTGCCGACCTGGTTCTGGTTGCGCATTTTGCCTTTATTCTGTTTGCCATATTCGGCGGGCTGCTTGTTTTGCTGCGCTTTCACATTATCTGGCTGCATGTACCGGCGCTGGTCTGGGGCGCCGCCATTGTCGGGCTGGGCGCCATCTGCCCGTTGACACCACTGGAAAATACATTACGGGACATGGCAGGACAACAAGCCTATACCGGCGGTTTTCTGGAGCATTATCTGTTACTGGCCATTTACCCGCCAGGGCTTACCCGGGAAGTACAGGTACTGTTGGCGGCCGGCCTGGTTATCCTGAATGTCATTATTTATATCCTGGTGTGGCGACGCTATGGCAGACAGAAAACGGCCGACAGAAACCACTGAAGAGCACCCGCGGGCGCTCCATGCACTATACCAACACGGATTCGGGCTGAACACCAGACGGCATCCGTTACAGTGATCGACAGCTCTGATGCACCGCTCTACTGGGGATGGCCGGTGCTGGTCAATACAACCAGCTCGGGTCAGCATCGGCAGTGCCAGGGCTTACTTTCCGGAGGTCAGCTTGGCATGGCTGGTCATCAGGTTTCGATAGTCTGGAATGTGGTTGGAGAAAAGGGTTCCCAGGCCTTCTATATCATTTCGCCAGTCGCGGTGCAGCTCGGCTGCCAGCCCGAACCAGGTCATGAGCTGAGCGCCCGCTGCCGACATGCGATTCCATGCGGAATGGCGTGTGATCTCATTGAATGTGCCTGAAGCGTCTGTTACCACAAACACCTCATACCCGGCCTCAATGGCTGACAAGGCAGGAAACGCGACGCACACCTCGGTTACCACACCTGCAATAATCAGCTGCTTTTTGCCAGTCGCTTCAATCGCCTTGACGAAATCTTCATTGTCCCAGGCATTGATCTGGCCCGGACGTGCGATATAAGACGCATCGGGAAAGGCCTCTTTCAACTCGGGTACCAGGGGACCATTGGGGCCTTCCTCGAAACTGGTCGTAAGAATAGTCGGCAACTTAAAATAGTTGGCCAGATCGGCCAAGGCCAACACGTTGTTTTTGAATTTGTCCGGATCAATGTCCCGCACCAGGGAAAGCAGGCCGGTTTGGTGATCGACCAGAAGCACTGCAGCCTGATCCTTGTCCAGACGCTTGTATGTTGTTGATTGAGTGGATGAAGCGCTCATTGTTTATTCTCCTGAATAATAAAAAAATACTGCAACACACATGTTTCGCGATGGGCAGGGCGCCCATCGCTTTAAAAATACAGCAAGACCGCTATGGTGCTGATACTTCAGTCATCTGGCCAAAACGACCGCTATTGAAGTCGCTGATGGCCTGGGCAATCTGGTCCTGGCTATTCATGACAAACGGGCCATAGCCCACAATCGGCTCATCAATCGGCTCGCCACTGAGCAACAAGACAACGGCATCGTTGTTTGCCTCGATAGCCATATGGCGATCGGCTTGGTCCAGCACTACCAGTTGCGCTTCGCGCGCCACCGTATCGCCGTTGACCAGCACGGTTCCACGCAACACCACCAACGCAGTGCTCCAGCCTTCAGGGACCTCAAACTCGGTAATGCCGCCTTGCCTGATGCGCATATCCCAGACATGCATTGGCGTAAACGTGCGTGCAGGTCCTTTCTCTTGCCCATATTCACCTGCAATCACGCGTACCGAGCCAGCGTCATTCGGCAGCGCGACCACGGGTATATCTCTATCGAGCACCGCCTGATAACCCGGCGCGGCCATTTTGTCTTTGGCCGGCAAATTGACCCACAGCTGCACCATTTCCATCGCGCCACCCTGGGTGGTGAATGCCTCTGAGTGAAACTCCTCATGCAATATGCCGGCGCCCGCCGTCATCCATTGCACATCGCCGGGGCCAATCGTGCCGCCCTGCCCGGTTGAATCGCGATGGCTAACTTCGCCCTTATAGACGATCGTAACCGTCTCGAAACCCCGATGCGGATGCTGGCCCACCCCCCGTTTTTGCCTGGCTGGCTCAAAATCGGCCGGACCGGCATAGTCCAGCAGCAAAAAGGGGCTCAGTTGTTTGCCATGGCTTTGATACGAAAACATGGACCTGACGGGAAAACCATCTCCTACCCAATGAGGGCGGGGTGCGCTATAGATTCCAAGTACTTTTTTCATTTCGTCATCTCCTTGTAGTGACAGTACAGATAGCATAAACTTGGAACGAATTTTCCGGTAGATCTAAAAATTGGAGACATCGTTCCAGCAATGGAACGATAAATAGGATGCAAGACCTCAATAATCTTTATTACTTCGTGCAGATTGTCGATCACAAGGGCTTGGCGCCTGCCGGCAGAGCGCTTGGCATCCCCAAATCCACACTCAGCCGCAAGCTCAGAATGCTGGAAGAACAATTGGGCGTACGTCTGATACATCGTTCCACCCGCCAATTCGGCGTGACCGACGTCGGTCTGGCATATTACGAACACTGCAAAGCCATGCTGATCGAGGCCGACGCCGCCCAGGCGATCATCGATATGACCCGGGCCGAGCCGCGGGGCGTCATACGCATCAGTTGTCCCATCGCCCTGCTTCAAACAAATGTGGGGTGCATGCTTGCCGACTTCATGATGCTGTACCCGCAAGTTACCATACAGATCGACGCCACCAATCGGCGGGTTGACCCTGTGGCAGAGGCCATTGATATTGCCCTTCGTGTACGCCCGCCACCGATACAGGACAGCAATCTGATCATGCGCACTCTGTCTGACCGTAGTCAGTGCCTGGTCGCCAGCCCTGCGCTGGTGGAACGCCATGGCCTTCCTGCCGCGCCGGCCGACCTGGCGGACTGGCCCAGCCTTGGCTTGGGTCAGCCGCAACAGCAATATGCCTGGACATTATTCGGGCCAGACTCTGCCCAGGCCGTGATTCATCACTTTCCCCGCCTGATCACAACCGACATGATCGGCCTGCGTATTGCAGCCCTGGCGAGCGTCGGCATCGTGCAGTTGCCAACCCTGATGGTCTGTGATCAGCTCGCACAAGGCACACTGGTCAGGCCGCTTCCCGATTGGAGACCCCGGCGCGAAATCATCCATGCGGTGTTTTCATCGCGACGCGGCCAGATGCCAGCCGTGCGGGCGTTGATTGACTACCTGGTCCAGCGCTTTGATGCACTGGAGGAGGATTGAAACGCCACCGGCACGTGGGCTTGATATGATAGCGGTCAGTCCACTTTATATTACACAGGAAATATGACATGAATAACAAGGCGCTTGTCCTTTTTTCCGGTGGCCAGGATTCCACCACCTGTCTGGCCTGGGCGCTGGACCGGTACCAATATGTAGAAACCATTGGCTTTTCCTATGGGCAACGGCACGCCATTGAATTGACGTGCCGCGATCAGGTCATCGAACAGTTGCGCGTGCACTTTCCCGCCTGGAGCGCCAGGCTTGGCAATGATCATATGCTTGATCTTTCAGTACTGGGGCAAATCAGCGATACTGCACTGACGCAGGACAAAGCCATTGAGTTCGAACAAAGCGGCCTGCCCAACACCTTTGTACCCGGGCGCAACCTGCTGTTCTTCAACTTTGCCGCTGCGCTGGCGTACCGGCGCGGGCTGGAAGTACTGGTTGGCGGCATGTGCGAAACCGACTATTCTGGCTATCCCGATTGCCGCGACAATACGCTCAAATCGCTGCAGGTCTCACTCAGTCTGGGCCTGGATCGACCCATGGTGATTGAAACCCCGTTGATGTGGATCGATAAGGAAAAAACCTGGGACATGGCAAGAACACTGGGCGGACAACCGCTGGTGCAGCTCATTGAAGAGCACACTCATACCTGTTATCTGGGAGACCGGCAACATCGCCATCCATGGGGTTACGGCTGCAATCAATGCCCGGCCTGTGACCTGCGACGCAAGGGTTATGAACTGTACAAAAGCGCCCACGAAAACCATTGAACCACGCCACCCACAGGGCGGCTGCTACACTATTGCGTGATGGCCCGCTCTTTTTTCCTTGAATTGCGAAGGTGATACGCCCGTAAGCTGCTTGAACTGCCGACTGAATGCGCTATGGTCTGTATAACCACAACGAGCGGAGATCTCGGTAATTGTCATGTTCTGATCAAGCAGGCGCAGCGCATGCTCCAAGCGGGTTTTCTGAATGAACTGCAGGGGGGTCATATGGAATATTTTCTTGAAGTTTCGCTCCAGCTGCGACATCGATAGCCCTGAAATATCGGCCAGCGTCTCCATGCGGATCACCTGATCAAAATGCGTACGCACATAACTTTCTACTTTCTCCAGTCTTTCATTGGTGCCAGGCTGGTTCAGTTCGTCCGACTGGATATCGACAGACACGCCGGCCATCGCGATAATGTCGCCGCAAGCACCGTATATCGGCATTTTGTGCGTCAGGCACCAGCCAAGCTCACCTGAACTGTAAAAGTGCAGCTCAAGCTTGTCGGCAATGCTATTGCCGGTATGCAGCACACGATAATCCTGCTCCGTATACTCATTACCCTGTCGCGTATTGAACACGTCCCGCGACGGCTTGCCGAGCACATCTGCCACACACTCAAGACCGCAACGCTTGGCCAATGTCTGGTTGACCAGGACATACTCTGCGCGCGTGTTCTTGATAAAAAACACGACATTGGGTAAAGCATCGAAAATCGGCGCAAGAATCGACAGATGACTCAATAGCGCTTCCAGGTTCTGCGGCCGAAAGTTCTCAGCCACCGCATTGACCAGCTCCGCAATGGGTGCAGCTTCAGGCGGTCTGCCTGAAAGAAGCGGATCGCGTCTCGATAAGGAAAGTTCATTTGCCATTTGCATTTTTCATTTTTCATTCTGCCCGCGTTGCAGCCACAAGCGGACTTGGGAAAATCCTGATCATTCCCGCAAGCGGTGCATATTGCCGATATTACCACCGCCCTGCAAACCCGGCTATGCAGTTTTCGACATAGAAATGGAGAAAACGGTCAAGACATGGACTGCTATTTCCATCAAGCTAATCAGGACTCGATGCACATTCATCCCTTTCCTGTTTTAGCGAAGACACCATTTATGCATGATCGATATAAAAAACTGCACGTCATCGACTCCCATACTGAAGGAGAGCCGACCCGATTGGTCTACGAAGGATTTCCCAGCCTGGGCGGCGGCTCCATGGCCGATAAGCTGGATATCTTCAAAGAAAAATACGACATGCTACGCCGGGCGATTATCCTGGAGCCGCGTGGCAACGACATACTGGTCGGCGCATTGCTGTGTGAACCGATAGATCCGCAAGCGACTGCCGGGGTTATTTTCTTCAATAACAGCGGGTATCTGGGCATGTGCGGACATGGCACCATTGGTCTGATCGCATCGCTCGCCTATCTGGGACGTATTCAGGCCGGGGAGCATACGATCGAGACACCGGTAGGCAATGTTCATTGCACCCTGCATGAGGACGGCAGTGTATCAGTGCGCAATGTGCGATCCTGGCGGTATCGCAAGGACGTCACAGTGCAGGTGCCCGAAATCGGTCCGGTCACAGGCGATATAGCCTGGGGCGGCAACTGGTTTTTCCTGGTGAACCAGGCGCTTGCTGATATTCATATTGACAATGTCGATCAGTTGACTCACATCAGTTGGGCCATTCGACAGGCACTTACCGCCGCTGGCATTACCGGAGAAAGTGGCGGTGATATTGATCATATCGAACTGTTCGGGCAGTCCGCCTCGGCCGATAGCCAGAGTTTTGTCCTGTGTCCGGGCAAGGCCTATGATCGCTCACCTTGCGGAACGGGAACAAGCGCCAAACTGGCGTGCCTGGCTGCAGACAGGTTGCTTGAACCCGGGCAAAGCTGGCGCCAGGCCAGTGTGATCGGCAGCCATTTTACTGCCTATTATCGCCCGGAGGTCAGTGGCGACGGGATCGTGCCTGTGATCCGCGGCAATGCCTATATGTGCGCCGAGAACTGCCTGATTCTTGATGACCGTGATCCTTTCAAATGGGGGATCGCTGCACAATGAACAGCACCGCTTTGTTTCCCGCTGCAGCCTCACCACGCTCCTGGTATTTTCAGACGTGACAAGCGCGCCCTCTTGCGCTCGCGTAATTGTCATTGGCGCAGGCATCATCGGCCTGAGCATTGCGGTCAGCCTGCAACGCGCAGGCGTGCAAGTGGTCTTGCTGGAGACGAACACGGCCGGTGGTGGCGCCTCTTGCGGCAATGCAGGGCATATTGCCATTGAGCAGGTTTTCCCCATTGCCGATCTGGCTATTGTCCGGCAATTGCCACGCATGCTGCTGGACCCCATGGGTCCGTTGCGACTGGACTGGCGCTATCTTGCGCAGGTCATGCCGTGGCTGTTCAAATTGCTGGCCAATATGCGCCCCGCCCGCGCAGAGCAAATCCATCAGGCCTTGCTGGCGCTTAACCAACAGAGCCTGAACGCGTGGCAGACGTTCTCCGAGGAATGGGGCTTGTCGCAATGGATCCGACTACAGGGATCGTTGTTGCTGGCAGAAAACCCGGCAAGCGTCTCCGGATTACAACAGCATGGCGCACGCCTGAATGCCATGGGCATTGCCAATAACTGGCTGGATACGAACGCATTGCGCGAACGGGAGCCCGCACTGGCAGCCAATCAGCTGGGCGCGCTTTTCTATCCTCAGACCGGTCATGTGACAAACCTGAATGCCATGACCGGACATTTAAAGACCGCATTCACGCAAATGGGCGGCCAGCTATACGAAGGTTGCAAGGTTTTGCAGGCAGGCGTTCGGGACGATCACACTGTGCTATTGCATACGTCATCGGGCCAGTGGTGCGCAAAGCATGTTGTCGTTTGTGCAGGCGCCCATTCCAGACCGCTGGTGCGCCAGCTTACAGGCGTTGATGTGCCACTGGACACCGAGCGCGGCTATCACCTGATGCTGCCGAACGAAACAGCACGACTGTCTGTCCCGGTATCGAGCATCGACCGGCGCTTCATCATGACGCCAATGCAGGAGGGGTTGAGGCTGGCCGGAACAGTGGAATTTGCCGGTTTGCAGGCACCGCCCAACATGCAGCGCGCGCAGCAATTGCTGCAACTGGCGCAGCCGATGATGAACGCCCCCCTGGATAATTCGGATGCGACATCCTGGATGGGCTTTCGTCCCTCCATTGCCGACTCGCTGCCGGTCATCGATCGACAGGGGCCGGTGCTGCTGGCGTTTGGTCATCAACACCTGGGACTGACCCAGGCTGCCGTTACCGCTGAACTGATCCAGGCACTGTACTTCAATACCGAGCCGGGCATTGACATACGCCCCTATCGCTTACACCGTTTTAGCTGCGCAGAAACTTCGTTTTAGCTGCGCAAAAACTCCGTTTTCACGCATCTCATCAAAAAGGAGCAACACAATGAATCTGAATGGCATTCTGGTACCCATGGTTACACCGTTTGACTCGAATAACAAAGTCGATACAGCCCGTCTGCATGAACTGGCGCTGGCCTATATCGACAAAGGAGTGACCGGCCTGGTGGCCTGCGGCACCACCGGGGAATATTACACTTTTTCGGAAGAAGAACGCGCCACGGTCCTGCAGACAATCGCCCAGGCAGGCAAAGGCAAGGCGACGCTGATCGCCGGAATCAGCGACTTGTCCGCCGACGTTGCGGTACGCCGTGCACACGAAGCCAAGCGTCTGGGCTACGACGGCCTGATGCTGTCGGTCCCGCCCTATAGCCTGCCCAGCCAGGAGGGAATCATTGCATTTTTTGAATATGTCGCGTCAGCCACTGACTTGCCTATCATCATGTACAACTTCCCCGCGCGCGTCGGCGTCGAAATCGAGTTCGATACGGTAGCACGCCTGGCGCGCCATCCCAACATCAAGGCAATCAAGGAAAGCAGTGGCAATTTCAGTCAGGCATTACGCATGATTCAGGCCAACTTCGATAATTTCCAGGTGATTTGCGGTTGTGATGATCAGCCAGTCGACTATTTTTTCTGGGGCGCCAGCAGCTGGATTGCAGGTGCCGCGAATGTTTTCCCGGACGAGCAAATTGCCTTGTTCAACGCAGCCGCCAGCAAGGATTGGGACATGGCAAAAAAAATCATGACCGATATGTATCCGGCCATCCACTCCATGGAGTCTGGCAACTACAACCAGAAGGCAAAAATCGGCTGCCTGCGCGGCACGTTCGATGCAGGCAATGTCCGTCTGCCGCTGGCCAATCTGTCCGACAACGAGAAGCAGGAATTTCTTGCGCTGCTCAAATAAACCGGAGTTTGAGATGACATTGACCAAAGACACCATTTTTGAACAGGCGGGCCGGGCAGAACTCTGGGCCGGCCACCTGATCCCGAATCACAGTAGCACAGGCGGCAAACTGGAGAACCGCAGCCCGATCGACAACTCGGTGATCGGCCATATTGCCGACGGTGAGGGTCGCGACATAGATGCAGCTGTCACCGCTGCGCGCGCTTCGTTTGTGTCAGGTGAGTGGTCGGAACTTGCGCCGGCAGAACGAAAGCAAATTCTGTTGCGCTGGGCCGCCCTGCTCCAGGCCAACCTGGAAGAACTGGCGGCACTCGACTGTATCGATGCAGGCAAGCCGATTACTGAATGCATCAACACCGATATGCCGGCCACCATCGAGACGTTTTACTGGTACGCAGAAGTCATCGACAAACTGTTCGACAAGGTGGCGCCTACTGGAAAAGAAGCGTTGGGCCTGGTTGTCAGGGAGCCCATGGGCGTCGTTGGGGTTGTCCTGCCATGGAATTTTCCTGCCCAGATGTTCGCTTGGAAAGTGGCGCCCGCACTGGCGGCCGGCAATTCAGTTGTGGTCAAGCCTGCAGAACTGACCTCGCTCAGCGCCTATCGCATGGTGCAGCTGGCGCATCAGGCGGGCGTGCCGCCGGGTGCGCTCACACTGGTTTGCGGCCTGGGGGAAAAGGTAGGCGAAGCACTAGGTCGACATGATGACGTCGACATGGTCTCCTTTACCGGTTCCACCGAAGTGGGTCGTTATTTTCTGCAGTATTCAGCCCAAAGCAATTTGAAGGAAATCGTGCTCGAGTGCGGAGGAAAAAGCCCGCAAATCGTTTTCGAAGATGCCGATCTGGATGCCGCCGTACCATCCATCCTGGCTGCTGCGTTCTGGAACATGAGCGAAAATTGCAGCTGCGGATCCCGGCTGATTGTGCACGCATCCATCAAAGAGGCACTTCTGGCCAGACTCAAGGCAGGGCTGGCCGACTGGCAAGTGGGCGATCCACGCGATGAGACAGTCGCCATCGGTCCAATGATCGAACAGGCCCATTTCGACAAGGTCAAAACCTATCTGGAGAAAACGCTGGCCCAGGGAGGCACGCTGGTCGCAGGCGGCAATATTCACGAAGGCCTGGGAAGCGGATGGTATATCGAACCGACCATCTTCGACAATATCACACCTGAAATGACCATTTTCCAGGAAGAAGTATTTGGCCCATTGCTGGCAGTGACCAGTTTCAACACGGACCAGCAGGCCATTGATCTTGCCAACAACTCCAACTACGGATTGGCCGCATCCTTTTACACACGCAGCCTGAGACGAGCCCATCATGTTGCCCGAGCCGTCAAGGCCGGTACGGTGTCGGTTAACGGCTTCTCGGAAGGCAGCATTGCAACGCCTTTTGGCGGCTACAAGCAGTCCGGTTTCGGTGGTCGGGACAAGGGTGTAGAGGCGCTTGACCAGTATTTGCAAACCAAAACCATCTGGTATGTGAACTGACTGCATGACAAGGCAAACCGGTACGTCCGGTCTGCCTTTTTTTTACCCGCTTGATTACAAAAACTACGCTGGCAGAACATGCCACGACCGCTTGCAAAGGAGAAGTCAATCATGGAGCAACTCGTCAATACCCTGGTCGGGTATATCTGGGGGGACACCCTCGTGTATCTTGCATTGGGTGTGGGTCTTTACTTTACCATCATCACCCGCGCCGTTCAGTTCAGATATTTTTTCGAAATGATTCGGCTGTTGCGCGAACGCAAGGAATCTGCCGATGGCATCTCTTCCTTTCAGGCATTTTGCATGGCGCTATCGGGCCGCGTGGGTGTGGGCAATATCGCAGGGGTGGCTACTGCCATTGCGGCAGGCGGGCCGGGCGCCGTTTTCTGGATGATCGTGATGGCATTACTGGGCGGCGCCAGTGCATTTATTGAATCAACCCTGGCGCAAGTGTACAAGGAGCGGGCAGACGACCAGTATCGCGGCGGCTCGCCCTACTATATCGAAAAAGGCCTGGGCCTGAAGGCCTTCGCAGTCGTGGCAGCAACGGTCATTTGCCTTTCCTATGGCGTGCTGGTGCCTGGGATACAGGCCAACACCATTGCCGAATCCTTTTCGACCGCCTTCGGACTGCCTTCGTACATCACTGGCCTCATTGTGACTGCGTTACTCGGCCTGATCATCTTCGGAGGCATCAAGCGCATTGCCCGGGTCGCCGATAAGGTCGTGCCGGTCATGGCTATTGCCTATGTCATATTGATGGTGATCATTCTGGGGGCGAACGTCGAAAAAATTCCTGCACTGCTGCAACTTATTGTCGCCAGCGCTTTTGGCGCCGATGCCGTTTTCGGTGGCATTGTCGGAACCGCCATTGCATGGGGAGTACGCCGCGCGGTATTTTCCAATGTCGCCGGGGCAGGTGAAGCCACCTTCAGCTCGGCTGCTGCGGAAGTCTCGCATCCGGCCAAACAGGGACTGGTACAGGGCTTCTCGGTCTATATCGACACTGTCCTCGTATGCACCGCTACGGCATTGATGATCCTGATGACCGAGTCATACAACGTTATCCCGCCTGGCGCGGCGTCGCCGCTGGTAGAACATGTACCAGGACTGGTTGCCGGCACTGCGTATACCCAGACGGCAGTGTCCACCCTTTTTGCCGACTATGGCAGTGGCTTTGTCGCCGTTGCGATCTTCCTCTTTGCCTTTACCACGCTGATGGCTTACTACTACATCGCTGAAACCACCATGGTGTATCTGGACAGTAAATTGCGCTATCCCATACTGAAATTCGTATTGAAAATTGTGTTTCTCGTTGTCGTCTATCTGGGCAGCGTCGAGTCGGTCAGCCTGATGTGGGGCCTGGGTGATATCGGCTTTGGCAGTATGTGCTACCTGAACTTTGTAGCCATTGTGCTGTTGAGCAAACCGGCGATCAAGGTGCTCAAGGATTATGACCGTCAGAAAAAAGCCGGTCTGGACCCCGTGTTTGATCCCCGGATAGCAGGCGTAGACAATGCAGACTTCTGGATTGAGTATAGCGAGAAAGCCAATAAAACCCGCTAATTAGTGCGGCATGGCGGCCGCAGCGGCGCACGCTGCTGTCCGCCACAGCAACAGGGGTAAATCTGTGATGAAATACAGGAAAACAGGCCCGCCACGCCTGCTTTTGCAGCGAATCAAACCGTTACATCTCCTCATTATTCCAAATGAAATAGCCGATTGAATGGTGTTAGTATAAAAAGTCGATTTGGTGCTGCAGGAGCCTGTCGTTCACCACAAACCTGTCGCAACGGGCATTTACAGGTAGCTTTTTGCCTGTCGCCGTTAAAGAAAGGAGTTTCATATATGAGTAACACATTTTTGAGAAGCAAAACTGCCGCCGCTTTATTCGCAGTCAGCGCCAGCCTTGGCTCTGCCATGTTTCTCGCCAATAGCGCCACGGCCCAGACAACGAATCAGGGTACCGGCCAGACCATGGAACAACCATCAGGACAGGCAGCACCGTCCGCAGGTGGCCAGGGCATGCCCCAGGCTGCCATGCCATCGAGTGGTGGAGAAATCCCGCAAGATCAACTGGTCAAGCTTGATTTGAACAAGGATGGCGCTGTTGGCAGAGAAGAATACAATCAGGCAATGGCCGCCGCATTCAAAAATCTGGACAAGAACAGCGACAACGCGCTGACAGCAGAAGAAGTCGGAACTATTCTGACGACAGAGCAGTTTGCCGCCGTTGATGCCAACAAGGATGGCAAGATCAGTAGTGACGAGATGATCACACAGGTCACCAGTGACTTTGATGCTGCTGACACCAATAAAGACGGTCAGCTCAAATAACAGACGCCCGGACAAGCCGGGCTTTACTCATAATGGCCACGGCTGACAACACTGACGCAGCCAAACGAATCACACCGTGCTGACACCACGGTGTGTTTTTTTGGGCCGGGTATAAGCAGGCGCAGGTGACGGTGACGGCGGCCCCGCCACTCATATCGTTGCTAAGCAGGCCTGCAAGGCAGCACATAACCGAGCACCTGCAACGGCGCCCGCAGACGGGTGCCCTGGCGCTTGTCTTTAAAGAATCATCAAATTACTGTAATATGGTTTACCGTTGTTTTCTCTGGCAATTATCACAATGATAATAACGTTGGCATTCATTGTCATCGCCGTTTTTATCTGGGGCACGCTGGCGTTATGGGTGCAGTTCACCCGTCAGAAAGTGCGGCGCAGATTGCTGATCGCTCTGTGGGCGCTGGTCAGCGCCCTCTTTGTGGCCGCCCTGCTCAATCCGACCATTGAACCCCTGCAAACCATCGCCGGCATCACCTATACCCTGTCGATACTGGCGCTGGTGTACTGGTGGCGAACTATTCGTGCCGCCAACGATCGCAACTGGATACCCGATGTATCTCGCCAGGCGCACGGCTCACTGGCTGGCAATACCATGACGATTGAAAACGTACGCAATTTCATCTGGCATTCGCCCGAGCTCTTTACGGAACAATGGGAGACCAGGCAGTATGATTTGAGCAAACTGACGTCGGTAGATCTTGTCCTTTCCTACTGGAGCGGCCCCGCCATTGCACATGCACTGGTTTCTTTCGGTTTCAACGATGATGAGCATCTGGTTTTTTCAGTCGAGATCCGCCGTAAAGTTGGCGATGCCTTCTCCGAGCTGGGCGGTTTTTTCAAAATGTACGAATTGAGCATTGTCGCAGCCGATGAAAAGGATGTGCTTTTCGTGCGCAGCAATATCCGTCAGGAAGACGGTTATTTATATCGTGTGCATATGGCGCCGGCGGCACGGCAATCGCTGCTGTTGGCATATCTGGACGAAGCCAACCGGCTGGTTCACACGCCACGTTTTTACCATACCATCACGGCAAATTGTACGACGCTGATATTCCGGATGATGGATCGTATTGTGCCCGGGCTACCACTGAACTGGCGACTGCTGGCTTCCGGCTACCTGCCGGAGTATTTGTACAAGGTCGGCGCTTTGCGAGGTGCCGATTCAATCAAGGAATATCGCAACCGCGCACGCTATACAGATCGGGCGCGCGCCAACCCGGATGGCAGCAACTACTCGCGTGTCATCCGCGATGGCGTGCCAGGCATCTGAATCACGGCGTGAGCCGCACAGCCATGATGAATCATAAGGACAGCCGGTAGGATCG
>NZ_JBQEAU010000010.1:0-3155 GCF_052108595.1 Advenella sp. | reverse complement strand
ATGCGCCGGCTTATCCGGAAATGGAGACATTCGAGGCCTTGCTCACACGTAGCAAACGAGCAAACCACGGTGTACTGACCGGGTGCACCACGGCGCGCAACGCACGCGCATAGTCCAGCGTCAGGCCCGGCGTCCATGCCATGGTGGTAGCGCGTTTTCTGATCTGGGCCGCAATCCATAATTCGGGCATGACCATGACCCGCAATACCTCTTGCCAGGAGCGCGAAGCCCTGTCATGCAGCACGCCGTCCAACGCAGCCTCCAGCGCATAACTGACTGAACTGGAACAGTTGCGGTAAGTCAGATTGTAAATTTCATGCTGTCTATACTCCTGCCAAAACCGCAGCAGGCCATCCGGATTGTAGGTATTGAATTTTATCTGCCAGTTTGACGGACACCAGGCCGCCGATTCAGTACTGTAATCCGGCTGGAATTGTCCCGGCACATCGTTGTCACGAGTCGCCTTGAGAATGCGAAAGAACTCGGAGGGTGAGCGGTCAATATCGCTACCTGGATAAAGGCTGATATAGGTATCGGGCAGCCTCTCCAGCGCAGCATGTCCCGTGGAGATAACGCCATTGATATCCACTGCCGCTATATACCGGTTAATGACCGGACGCGGCACGGGCGCGCCTTTGGATGAGCCTTCGGGGGTCCAGACATGCACTGTCAAGGGTTCGCTCTGGGTCTGGCCGGACGGCGCGTTGTCATTGACGGGCCGTGACAACTGCGACTTGCGGATTTTGGGCAGCACATCCGAAGGCACGAACAGCTCGAATACGGATGTGCCATCCTTCAACTGACGCGCCCTTAAAAACACGTTCAGCGTGACAAGACCCCCCATCATGAGGGTGATACCGATAAAGACTGAAATCGTTGCCGAGTAATGGCTGGGATAAGGGCCGAACATGAATAGGGCAAAACCGATTTTTGCCAGGCCGAACCCGAACGCAGTACGCCAGTTGGGAAACCGAACCACCCATGCCGAAGCCATCTGCAATAGGCCCATCACAAAATAAGCCATGCCCAGGATAAGGGCAAGCAGCATATTGCTGATGGTTTCATTGGCAAGGATCAACAACGAAATCAGAAAGAAACCGCCGCCCTTGAAATATAGCACTGCCTTTTGCGCGCCAATACCACTGGAGGCCACGCTTAACGTAATCACGCTTTCGATCAGCAGCAGCACACCGAAAAGCGTCAGTGGAAAGTAACGCACGCCATCGAACGCATCCACGAAAATCACCAGTCCTGCCACCAGCCATAAAAACCCCATAATACCCAGCAGGTAAGCATTGCGGCGAACGAAATTGGCGCCAAACAATAGCAGAGCGATTTGTATCATGATACGCTCCAGCCAAACACAGCGCAGGCAGTGGATTTTCTCATCATGATTGCCCCCCTTGCCCAACAAGCCAGGTGCCAACCAGAATGGCTTTGTCCGGCTCGCTGATAAGCACGGGCGCAGTCGCGCGGATCCGAATCCAGTCGGTTGCCGCCGATTTCAATCGAAATTCGGCTGCCTGCTCACCACCTGATTTGTCGCCACCGGTTGCCAACATGGCCGCAAGTGCAGAACGATCATCGGGATGCGCCATGGCCAGAATCTGCGTTGCGCTGCTCATGGTTTCCTGGTCCGTGCCCAGGGCCTCATGGATGCGACCGTCCCAGTCCATATGCCCACTTGTGGCGTCCAGGCGGTACATGAAAGCCGTTTCCTGTCGCTGCTCCCGGACCCCGCCATATCGCTTGACCGTCTGTGTAAAGACGCGCAGAAAAACGATCAACAGCGCGGTGCCCACCAAATAGCACTGCGCCAGCAAAAGCGACTCGCCCGGCCGCAGCGACTTGAGGAAAAACGGACCCGTGCCTTGCGAAGAATGATAGATAACGATGGCGCCCAGACATAGCAGGGCCAGCGAGCCCATGCGGTTGCCGCAGGAAATCGCTGCGACCACAGCCAGAACAACAGGGATTCCGGTCAGCGCAAATACCAGCGTGGCTCGCCATGGCGCATGACGGCGTGTCATGTCCATCTGCTCAGCGTCGAAAATGAGCCACGCACAGATTACCATCAGTATCAGGGACGCCACTCCCACCACGATCGCTTTGGTACCGGTGTTGGTACTCCCAAGTTGATAGCCACGCAGCCCCATCACGACAGCGGTCAGATACAGTACACCCGAGGCATGCGCCCCCCACCAGACCCAGACCAGTTCGTCAAACGGCGCATTATCAAATAGTGTCAGCCACCCGGCACTCAGTACCGCGGCAACTGCACTGATGACGAATGTGGCAACTATCCAGCGCAGCACGATCTGCAGACCATCTTTGTTCTGAGCATATCTGCTCACGATCCAGGCGGTGGCCATATCCGAGGCCAGCGTAATGATCGCAAGCGGCACGGCGATGGGAATATCATGACCGAAGTTGATATCCGCAATCAGATGGGCAATAAAAAACGCCGCCAGCAACCAGGGCCAGCGCCGATAATCGCTGACCAGAAAAGCGGCCACGCCAACGCCTGCGGGGAACCAGACAAAGCCCACGTGCGACAGCGGATCGTCCAGCATCAGGGAGATATAGGCTGCTGCCCAGTACAAGAGGGCCCATCCAAGGACAGAGGCAGCAGCGCGGTTTTTTGGCTCGAACACAGGCATACGTTCCGGATATATTTTGGTCACACTTTGCAATGCATGCAATATATCACGGACGTGATGGTTATAGAATGGCTAACTTCCTTGCGCACCCGCTATTGCTATACCAGGCGCTGCGCCGCCTTGCTTATTTGGGACCGGCGCTCCGCCATACTGGCGGACATGCGCCGGGTTACTTCATCCAGAACCAAGGCAGGCGCCAGCTCGGGTCTGCCTGCGTCAAACGGCGGCTGTGGCGCGTACTCAAGTCCAAGCTGAATCATTTGCGCAGTGCGCTCGTCAAATAATTCACTGATCACCGTAAGCGCAAAATCAATACCGGCGGTAACACCGCCTCCCGTAATGATGTTACCGTCCTGGACTACTCTACCTTCATCGGCAATGGCGCCAAAGGCCGGCAACTGGTCACGCCATGCCCAGTGACACGCAGCACGCCTGCCTTTGAGCAAACCAGCCGCGCCCAGAATCAGCGAACCCGTACACACCGAGGTCACATAT
>NZ_JBQEAU010000009.1:59815-61417 GCF_052108595.1 Advenella sp. | reverse complement strand
TCGGTGCTCAATACCGGCAACCCCTGTCATCCCCACATACGCTCGCAACAGGTGCCACCTGGCTGTGGGGCCATGCTTGCATGGCAAACAAGGGCCGTGCTCAGAACTCACAGACCGTAAAGACGGACGCGCCATTTTCCCGCAACAATTTCGAACCACCCAGCTCGGGCAGATCAATAATGGCCGCCGCTTCCACGACGTTCGCGCCCAGGCGCTGCAACAGTTTGGCAGCGGCCAGCATGGTGCCGCCCGTCGCAATCAGATCATCCACCAGTAGCACGCGCTGGCCGGGACGAACTGCGTCAGCGTGCATTTCGACGCTGGCATTGCCATACTCCAGAGAGTATTCCTCGGCCAGTGTCTGAAAAGGCAGCTTGCCTTTCTTGCGTACCGGCACAAACCCCAGTTTGAGCTCATAGGCCAGCACGCTGCCCACGATAAAGCCGCGAGCATCAACGCCGGCGATCAGATCCAACCGTTCGCGCATATACCGGTAAACAAAAATATCCAGCAGAACCCGGAACGTACGCGGGTCTTGTAACACAGGTGTGATATCACGAAATGTAATGCCCGGCTTCGGCCAGTCAGGCACGCTGCGGATGGCGTTGATCACCATTTGATGCGGGTCAATCATGGTCATGATGTCAGAAACTCCTGTGACGGTGAAAATCAAACAACGACACTATAGCCGATTCACGAACGCCGATACCGGCGATTCGCTTGCCGCCCTTAATCGATGGCCGACACCTTGATGGCCGACGACACGCGCAATGCTTTTTCACGGGCCAGGTCGGTCGTTTGCGCCGCGGCCAGCGCCACCCCCATGCGTCGACGCACGAAGGACTGCGGCTTGCCAAAAAGACGTACGTCGGTATCTGGCTCTGCCAGCGCTTCGGCCACGTGACTGAAGCTGACGGCCTGTGCATCCACGCCGCCATAAATCACACTACTGGCCCCGGTGGCGCGCAACGCGGTATTGACCGGCAGCCCAAGCAGCGCCCGCGCGTGCAATTCGAATTCATTCTGAATCTGAGTGATCATGGTAACCATTCCGGTATCGTGCGGCCGCGGACTGACTTCGGAAAACCAGACCTGATCGCCTGCCACAAACAGTTCTACGCCAAAGACGCCCAACCCCTGCAAGGCGCCGGTAACCGCCAGGGAGATCTCTTTGGCCCGCTGCAGCGCTGCGGCCGACATGACCTGCGGCTGCCAGCTTTCCACATAGTCTCCGGCTTCCTGACGATGACCGATAGGTTCACAAAAATGGGTGACGATCTCACCGCTTTTCGGATCACGGGCTCGCACGGTCAGCAAGGTGATTTCATAATCGAAACGGATAAATCCCTCGACAATAATTCTGCCCTTACCAACGCGCCCGCCTTCCTGCGAGTACTGCCAGGCGTGCTGTACATCATCGGCATTGCGAATGAGTGACTGGCCTTTGCCTGAAGAGGACATGACCGGCTTGACCACGCAGGGGTACCCTATCTGTTCATCAATGGCCTGCTGCAACGCTTGCTGCGTATCGACAAAGCGATAGGGCGACGTGGGCAGGCCAAGCGTTTCGGCGGCCAACCGGCGTATACCTTCACGGTCCAT
>NZ_JBQEAU010000009.1:0-59805 GCF_052108595.1 Advenella sp. | reverse complement strand
CATGGTCAGCCTCGCTGCCAGTGCCGTCGGCGTGACCCGTACCTGCCCCTGCGCTTCCAGCTCAACCAGCAGATCGGTGGCGATCGCCTCGATTTCGGGCACGATCACATGGGGTTGCTCTGCCTCGATAATGCGGCGCAGGGCTTCCCTGTCTGTCATGTTCACCACATGGGCGCGATGGGCCACCTGGTGGGCCGGCGCATTTTCGTAGCGGTCCACGGCGATCACTTCGACGCCCAGGCGCTGCAGGGCGATCACGACCTCTTTGCCCAATTCACCCGAGCCGAGCAGCATCACGCGGGTTGCCGCGCTGGAAAAAGGGGTACTCAAAACAGGAGAAGCAAGATTGACAGTCATGATGGCATTGGTGATCAAGAAGATTGTACGGTTGCCATACGGGTCGGCAACGGCGAAAAATACCCGGTTCTTTCTGCTGGCACTTTAAAACACGCTAAATGGACACTAAAGGGACGCGAAATGGACACCAAAGGCACGCTGGCCGGCGCAAACGCAGTTACTCCAGTTCAACTTCGCAGCAACGCCATCACGGGGTCGATAACAGGCAAACAGGGTACGGACAGCGTCGATTATAAAACGCCTGCATGACAAAAACAGCGTCGCGCCGCCGACAGCCGATTTCCCTTGCGCGCCACAACCTGTGCCGGGCAAACTGCGCCGGGGTCGGCTGGCGACGGCTGCACCGCTCGCCGGACGCCGGTTCCGGTTGCAACCCGCTGCAATGCGCATTTTGACAGAAGCCTGAAATTTATCCATCTTGCACTCGCGTTGCGATTAAAATTGCCGGATGGTCAATGAAATAGCATTTACTTCTGATGATGCCCTTGCCTCTGCGCATCGTACGCTGCAAACCGAAATTGCCGAGTTGCAGCACCTTGACGCACGCCTGGATGAACGCTTCGCCCAGGCGGTAGACCTGCTGCTTGCCAACACGGGCCGGGTTGCGGTCACGGGCATCGGCAAATCGGGACATATTGCCCGGAAAATATCGGCCACCTTCGCCTCCACCGGCTCGCCCAGCTATTTTGTGCACGCCGCCGAAGCCGCGCACGGCGATCTGGGCATGATTACCGGCGACGACATTATTATTGCCGTATCCTATTCCGGATCATCTCCCGAATTGGCAACTATTTTGCCTATCGCACGGCGGCTGGGCTCGAAAATCATCGGCATTTGCGGTAACCGCTATTCCGAACTGGCCAGTCTGTCTGATGTATTCCTGGACGTTGGCGTCACGCGTGAAGCCTGCCCCCTTAATCTGGCCCCCACCTCCAGCACCACCGTCACGCTCGCATTAGGCGATGCGCTGGCTATTGCATGCCTGGAAGCGCGCGGCTTTGGCACGTCCGATTTTGCCCGCTCGCACCCCGGCGGCGCGCTGGGCCGCCGTCTGCTCACGCACGTGCGCGATGTCATGCGCCAGGGCAAGGAACTGCCCATTGTCGGTCCGGACACACCCATGCAAAAAGTACTCGAAGAAATGACAGGCAAGCGCATGGGCATGACGGTCATTGCCGACCAGACACGCAAGCCCTTGGGTATTTTCACCGATGGCGACCTGCGCCGTCTTATCATGCAAAAAGGGGACATCCGCCCGATTACGGCAGGGCAAGTCATGACCCCCCATCCGCGTACAATCGGCCCCGATGCGCTGGCTGCGGAAGCGGCCGCCGTCATGGAGCAACAAAAACTCTCGACCATGCTGGTGGTCAATCAGGAACAAACGCTGGTCGGCGCCCTGCACATGCACGACCTAATGGATGCAAAAGTAATCTGACGTATGAAACCAATCACCCCCCCCCATCCGGCCGAAGCACTGGTCCTTTCCAAAATCAGCCAGCCCGTGCGCGAGCTGGCGGCACAAGTTAAGCTCATCGCCTTTGATGTAGACGGCATCCTGACCGACGGCAGTCTGTGGTACGGCGAGCACGGCGAACTCATGAAGCGCTTTTGCGCGCTGGACGGGCATGGCATGAAAATGCTGCAACAGGCAGGCGTGCGCGTGGTCTTGATTACCGGTCGCGAAGGAGACATCCTGACGCGCCGCGCCGCCGACCTGGGAATGTCGGATGTCTTTCAGAATGTGCGCGACAAGGTGGCCGTACTTAGCCAACTGGCAGGCGACATGGGGCTGGGCTTCGAAAACGTTGCGTTCATGGGCGACGATGTCATCGACCTGCCGGCCATGCAAAAATGCGGCTTCGCCATCAGCGTGCCCAACGCACCGCTGTATGTGCAGCAAACGGCCCATTGGACTACCACGTTGCCAGGTGGCAGTGGCGCCGTACGCGAGTGTACCGATCTGATCCTGGCGGCCCAGGGCACCCTTTCCGGCTTTTTCACGCCAGGCCGGATTACCGGCAACGTCATCCAGTAATGCGATGAAAGAACGTTTCCCTGCCCTTATCGCGCTGTTCATGCTCATTACACTGGTTATCTCAACCTGGTGGGCAGCCGATTATGCGCAGCGGGCGATTGATGTAGACCCGCCAGCACGCAAAACGCAGGAACCCGATTCGTGGTCGGAAAAATTCGTCATGCTCAGCTCCGATGCGAGCGGTGTGCCGATCAACCGACTGGAAGGCTCGCAGATGCAGCACTTTCCTTATAACGACAGTTATCTGATTACCAACGCTACAGCCACTGGCCAGCGCCCGGACTCGCCCCGTACCGTGGGCACCGCCGATACGGCCACAGTACTTGATGACGGCAACAAGATCATCATGCAGGGCAACGCCCATTTGCATCGCTTCCCGCATGGCGAAGACAAGGCACTGGACGTCACCAGCGAGCAATTGATCATCTACCCCAATGAAGATATCATAACGACTGACAAACCGGCGCTCGTCATCAACGGCAATTCCCGTATGAACGGCAACGGAATGATGTATAACAACAAAACCAGAAAACTCGACGTATATTCCTCTTCCGACGTCTCCATCTCAGGGCAGGACAGTCAACGGCGTCGCACCATCATCCCCAACAAGCAAGGAAACTCCCCGCAATGAATGCGTCATCTTTCAGAATCACGACACCCGCGCTGTGCCTTGGCCTTTGTGCCCTGCTGGCCGGCACTGCGGCGCTGGCCCAGACGTCTGGTGGCTCCAACAACGCGGCAAATAAAGAAGAGCCTGACACCCAGGTCTTGTCTGATACCCTGAGCTATGATGATGCAAACAAAACCAGCGTTTTTACTGGCAATGTCATTCTCACGCGCGGCCTGATGAAACTGACTGCCGACAAGCTCAGCCTGCGCGAAGATGCGCAGGGCTTCCAGCATGGCGTGGCCACGGTCAGCAAATCGCGTTTTGTCTTCATTCGGCAGGAACGGCCCGAGAGCTACGAAGTGGTGGAAGCGCGCGGAGATCGCGGCGAGTACGATGGCAAACTGAACACGGTCAAGATGATCGGCCACGCCACGGTGACCCGGTTTGTTTGTGGCAAGCCGTTCGATACAGTCAATGGTGAAGTTGTCACTTTCAACAACCAGAACAATACCTACTCGGCAACCGGGGGCCCGTCGTCGGCGGCCCAACCTGGTCGGGTGCGCTCCATTGCACAACCGCGAGCCAAAACAGACCAGGCCGTGGCCGAATGCCGCAAGCTGTATAACAACAAGCCAATGCCCAGCACCATCCAGGCACCTGCCCAGGACGGCGGATCGGCTGCAACCGGCGCCGCCGGCAAAGCAACCCAGAATTAATGCATGAATACCTCATCCAGCTCTAGCCTGCAGACCAATACCATTGACAGTCTGGGGCAGCTCAAAGCCATTGGCCTGCAAAAAATATACAATGGCCGCAGTGTTGTCCAGGACGTCTCCATCTCCGTGTCCAGCGGCGAAGTCGTCGGCCTGCTCGGCCCCAATGGCGCCGGCAAAACCACCAGTTTTTACATGATCGTGGGGTTGGTGCCGGCCGATTTCGGACGAATTGAAATTGACGGTCGCGACATTACCGCTCTGCCCATCCACAAGCGCGCCCACCTGGGCCTGTCCTATCTACCCCAGGATGCCTCGGTATTCCGGCGCCTTAGCGTCGAACACAATATCCAGGCCGTGCTGGAACTGCAGGATGACCCTGACACCGGCAAGACGCTGACGCGCAAACGGGTCCAGGAACAACTGGAACTGCTGCTCGACGAGCTGCAAATTACCCACATTCGCAAGAACGCCGCCATTTCCCTTTCAGGCGGTGAGCGGCGTCGGGTTGAAATTGCCCGGGCGCTGGCCACCAATCCTCGCTTCATTCTGCTGGACGAACCCTTTGCGGGCGTAGACCCGATCGCTGTAATTGAAATCCAGCGCATCGTACGCTTTCTCAAAAGCCGCAATATCGGGGTCCTCATTACCGACCACAACGTGCGCGAAACCCTGGGCATTTGCGATCGCGCCTACATTATCAGCGCCGGCAAGGTGCTCACTGATGGCGAACCCGACTCCATTATTACCAACCCTGAAGTGCGCAAGGTCTACCTTGGCGAACACTTTAAAATGTAACTATCTGCTTGCCCCTGCCGCGCCCTGCCACAGGGGCGCAGGCAAGCAGGCCGCCGCTTGCCGGGGGGCTTGTATAAGTCCAAATAAGGTTTAAACTATCCATACGGACTGAAAAAACAGCTTTTCATCAACCTGTCAAAAAAAGGAGTTACGCCTCTCTCATCTTTTTATACTGACGCCCTGTCCTGTTTCGGCGTCTGCCTATTCAACTTTCAAAAGGAGCACACTATGAATCTTAATATCAGTGGCCATCATGTGGAAATCACCCCTGCAATTAAAGAATACGTAGTGACCAAGTTCGCCAAAGTCCTCAGGCACTTCGATCATGTCATTGACTCCCAGGTTATCCTGTCCAGGGAACCGCTGAAGCACAGCGCAGAAGTAACACTACGCGTGCCGGGCAAAGACATCCACTGCGAAGTCACGGACGAAAATCTGTATGCGGCCATTGATTTGCTTTCGGACAAAACCGACAGACAAGTCATCAAATACAAAACGAAAGCGTCAAATCACTCCAATGAATCGGCAAAAAGAATGAGTATCGGCTAGATACGTTGTACTTTTTTCCCGTTTTTCGCCTAAACCCGGCCAGATGGCCGGGTTTTAGCTTACCCTTCTATTTCTTATTGTAAGAACATCCTATAATTGCGGCATGAATCAACTATCCCGTATCCTTCCGCAGGAAAATATCCTGTTGGATGTCAATGTCACCAGCAAAAAGCGCGCCTTCGAACAGGCTGCGCTGCTATTCGAAAACAATCAGGGCATTGCCCGCTCCACGGTTTTCGACAGCCTGTTCTCGCGTGAGCGACTGGGCTCTACTGCCCTGGGCCATGGTGTAGCGGTGCCTCACGGCCGCATCGCCAACCTGAAGCAGGCCGTCGCAGCCGTCATGCGGTTGAGCTCGGCCATCCCCTTCGATGCGCCTGACGGGCAACATGTGCAACTGCTGGTCATCCTGCTGGTGCCCGAAAGCGCAACCCAGCAGCATCTGGAAATACTGGCCGAACTGGCACAATTGCTCTCCAGCGCAGACACACGCAAGCAATTGCTGGGCAGCCCCAATGCAGAAGGCATTCATCACCTGCTGGCCCACTCTGCCGGCAATTAATCGGGGGCACGCTCATGCTCAGTATTCAGGATCTGGCAGCCGACAATGACGAAACGCTGCGTTTCACCTGGATCGCCGGCAAGGAAGGTCGCACCCGCCATATCCAGGATTCGTCGGCCAATACCTCCGCAGCAGACTTGATCGGGCACCTGAACGTTGTCCACCCCTCACGGATTCAGGTATTCGGCAAGGAAGAGCTGATCTTCTATAACCGCATTTCTGCCGTTCAGCGTGAAAAAATCCTGATCGAACTGGCCGAAGGGGGCGTACCGGCCATGATTCTGGCCGAAGGGCTGGACTCTCCCGCCGATCTGGTCAGCTTTTGCGCCCGCAGCAGAATCCCCTTGCTTTCAACCCCGGTAGATGCTGCGCATCTTATTGACGTACTGCGTATCTACCTGAACAAGCGTTTTGCTCCTAAAACCACGGTACATGGCGTTTTTATGGACGTGCTGGGGCTTGGCGTGCTGATTACGGGCGAGTCTGGGCTGGGCAAGAGCGAGCTTGCGCTTGAATTGATTTCCCGCGGACATGGCCTGGTGGCAGACGACGCCGTCGATTTTTCCCGCACCTCGCCCACACTGATCGAAGGCCAATGCCCCGACCTGCTGCGCAATATGCTCGAAGTGCGCGGGCTGGGCCTGCTGGACATCCGCACCATTTTCGGGGAAACCTCGGTGCGCCGAAAGATGCGCCTGAAGCTGATTGTGCATCTGGTGCGCGCCAACAGTGAAAAGTTCGAGCGCTTGCCAATTCAGGACCAGACGCAGGACTTGCTGGGCATCCCTATCCGCCGCGTCATGCTGCAGGTGGCAGCGGGGCGCAATCTGGCCGTTCTTGTGGAGGCTGCCGTGCGCAATACCATCCTCAAATTGCGCGGCATTGACACCCTTGGCGAGTTCATGGAGCGGCAGGCGGCCGCCATCATGGAAAACAGCAACCTCTGACGGGCAGTCGTTCTTTGCAGGATCGAACCGGCCCTTGCCTGCCGCCAGGCCATCAGCCGCAGAATATAATAGGAACAACAGAGGACGCACAGGTTTTACCGAACCAAATCCCGACCTGTTATATTTTGTCACGTGCCTATGGTTAAATAGGGTAAGAGACATAGATTTCGGCCACCAAGACTGCGCAAGAACGAAAAGGCCATTTTTCCGACCATCCATACGTTTTGTCCAGGATTTACACCCATTATGCTTCATGTTGTTCTTATTACCGGCATTTCAGGATCAGGAAAATCCGTTGCTCTGCGCCAGCTCGAAGACCTCGGATACTCCTGCATCGATAACCTGCCCGTCAGCCTGCTGCACGACCTGGTTGCCAACGCCAGGGAAAACAGCCTCAAGTCGGTAGCTGTTGCAATTGATGTCAGAACGCCGGGCGAACTGGCCGGCCTGCCGGAGGTCATTACCGCCCTTCGCAGCATGGGTCTGCCCATGCAAGCTATCTTTCTGGACTCCGATGACGAGACCCTGATTCATCGTTATTCCGAGTCGCGCCGCAAGCACCCGCTAAGCAACCGCATGCGCGAAACCACAGGAATTACGCCGTCTCTGGAGGATTGCATCACACACGAACGCAATCTTCTGGCGCCGTTGCGCGAGCAGGAACACGTGATCGATACCTCGGGCCTGACGCCCGGACAATTGCGCGCATGGGTCAAAGATGTGGTCGATCATGAAGAGCCGGAGGTCCTTTTGACCTTCGAATCCTTCGCCTACAAAAAAGGCGTCCCTAATGACGCAGACCTGGTTTTTGATGTAAGATGCTTGCCTAATCCTCATTACGACAGCAACTTACGCCCGCTTACGGGCCGTGATGAACCCGTGGCGGCATGGCTGGCTCAATTTGACAGCGTGCCCGCCTTAATCAACGATATTGCCGCATATATTGAAAAATGGCTCCCATTGTATATGCAGGATACGCGTAGTTATCTCACCGTTGCCATTGGTTGCACCGGTGGTCAGCATCGATCGGTCTACGTGGCCGAAGAACTGGCCAAGCGCTTCAGTTCCTACAAACCCTTACGCGTTAGGCATCGTGCCCAGTTGACACTATGACATGATGAAACGAACAACTTTAATACGCAACACCTTAACGACACTTATAACCGGCCTCTTTCTCGCGCCGATCGTCCATGCCGCCGGCATCGAAATCCGCGAAAACCAGGATTTTTCTAAACACATGGTTGCGCCGTCCGACGCCGTTGCGCCAGGGGCAAAAGCCAAAAAGCCGGCAGCGCCTGTGCAAAAAATGCGCATCACAGCCAACGGGGTCGTACCCGAAGCGGCCGATGACGCTGCGGTCGCTGCCAAACCCACGACAGCAGCCAAAAATCCGGCAAAAGCTGAAGTTGCGGTGACCGCCTCCCCAGCCAAGCCTGAATCTGACTCGCAGACAGTCAAGGGTGGCAACCGGGACGCCGCCAAGCCTGGCAATGCGGTCAAAACCGGCAATACACTGGCTAGCCGCACAGGGGCCTCGGTAAAGCCGGCTGCGACCACAGGTGGACAGCCTAAACGACAAGCCAAAGCGGAATCCCGCCTGGCGCAGAAAGCCAGCGCTCGCGCCGGCACACAACCACTGGCTGGCAAGGCCAATGAAGAAAAAACCACAGCAGCAGTCAAGCAGGCAAACGTTGCCGCAGCACCGGTGACGACAGCGCCCGCGACGCCCGCCGAGAACAGCAAACCGCAACTGGTTGACGGCCTGACGATGCGCATCACGGAAAACGGTATTATTCCTGAAAGCGAGTACGAAATTCAGATGCCCAAAGAAGACGTCAGCCTGGCCAAACGGGACGATGCGCAACCTGCAGACAAGGATATTGTCACCAAGGCAAGGAAGGCGCTCTCCGGCACCAGCAGGTCCTACACAGTCAGAGGGATCCGTTACAAGCCAATGAGCATAGACGAGACCAGCAGTTTTTCCCAGGAAGGCATCGCCTCCTGGTACGGCCCGGGTTTCCATGGTCGCAAGACCGCCAATGGCGAGACCTTCAATCAGAATGCAATGACAGCCGCTCACAAGCGCCTGCCCATTTCGTCCTATGTCCGGGTAACGCGTGTGTCCACCGGCAAAAGCATCGTGGTGCGCATCAATGATCGCGGACCGTTCGTTGGCAACCGGGTCATTGATTTGTCTTATGGTGCCGCAAAACGCCTGGGCATTGTCAATCGGGGTAGCGACAAAGTGAAGATCGAACCCATTTCCAAGGCAGCGGCAGCGGGCGAACGCAGCACCGAAACACAGGTCAAAGCCAAGAAAATGCTGTAATCACACTGATCGCCGACACAACGTCGACATAAGCAACAAGGCCGTTCCCCTCCCGGGAACGGCCTTTGTGTTTTAACGCTCACTGTATGTTGGTCGCAAGCTGATCAGGCGCCACCATAGAGAACAGATCGCAGAAGATCACCACAGCACTCAGTCTTGCGCCTCACTGTCCTGCTGCTTTAACTGCAGCGCTTTGGCGTACAGCACGTCACGCGGCAGACCGCTGAAAGCGGCAAGCAGTCTGGCCGTATCTTTCACAGAATAAGACCGAAGCATGGCGGCCACAATCTGCTCTGCGTCCTGGCCCAGCACCGCCGCCTCTTGTGTTGCTGCCTCATGAACAATCAGGACAAACTCACCCATCGTTCGCTGGCTATCCTGCGCGAACCAGTCGGCAAGCTGCCCTGCCGGTACGGTGGCAATTTGCTCGAACCGCTTGGTCAATTCCCGCGCTACGGTCACCGGACGGTCATTGCCTGCGATTGCAGCAATGTCGGTCGCCGTGCTGCGCACCCGATGCGGCGACTCAAAAAGAATAATGGCCGCCGGCACCGCACACCAGCTCTTCAGCCAGGTCTGCCGCGCCACGGCTTTGTGCGGTGCAAAGCCGGCAAAGACAAAGGCTGGATTTTCATCGCTGGTGGCGCCGCTACCCATCAGAGCGGCAATCACCGCCGAAGGACCCGGAATGACCCGCACCTGGTGCCCGGCAGCGCGCACTTCACTCACAATGCGCCCCCCCGGATCGCTGACCGCCGGCGCGCCGGCATCGGAAATCAGTGCGACCCGCTGCCCCTGGTCCAAATGGCGCAACAGGGTCGCCGCCGCCTGCGCCTCGTTATGCCGGTGCGCCGCCATCATCGGGGTCTCTATCCCCCAGGCATTGAGCAGCACGCGGGAAGAACGCGTGTCTTCGGCCGCGATCAGGTCGGCCTTTTGCAGCGCATATAACGCACGCGGCGACAGGTCGGCCAGGTTGCCGATCGGCGTCGCAACCACATACAGGCACCCGGCGGGCCAGTCCTGGCTGGCCAGGTCATGCAGCACGCGCTGCCATCGGGCGTCAAATTGTCCGCTTTCGGTAGTCATGGACTTCTCTGTGTGAAAAAATCATATCCGGACATTATCCCCGATAGCCATCGTACCCCTGTGGATCCATGCCGTGACTGGAAAAAAACCTGCAAAACACGCCTGCGGCGAGCCGCAGACGCCCGCGCCCATACAAAGCCACCAGCTCATCGCGTTCACGCTGGCTGCGGCCGCGCAGGACAAGCTGCGGGCGCGGGCGCGGCTGCGCCGTCGGGCCGGACCAGGCACCGGCGCCCATCGCAACACGCATGAGCAACGATTATCACCGGCTCAGCAACGCGGCCTGCAAGCAGAAAGCCGCGCCATAGCCTGGCTTTGCGCGCACGGCCTGCAATTGCTGGGCACCAATCTGCGCTGCCGGTACGGGGAACTGGATGCGGTCTTTCGTGCCGATGCCCAAACCATGGTTATCGTTGAAATTCGACATCGTCGCAACGCGCGTCATGGGGGCGCGGCCGCCAGTATCACCTACGCCAAGCAGCAGCGCCTGCGCAGAACTGCGGCCTGGTTTCTGCCCCAACTGGCTGCAAGTGGATTTGGCGGCAGAACACCACACTGCCGCTTTGATGCGGTCTGCATCGAAGGCGATACACTTAACTGGCTACCTGCCGTCTTCTGAGGATCACAAAACCGTTACAATCGGTTTTGCTGACGCCTCAAACGCGCCTTTTACCGCCCGTTGCCTGCTTCGATGACAACAGCTGCCCATGCGGTTTTTTTTAACACGTGCGATAATAGCAATATGGACATCTCTTCCCGCATTTCTTTTCATTTCGATGATTCGGCCCGCGTCATCGCCCAAAGCCACCAGGTATTGGCCGAACCGCTGGCTATCGCCATCGACATGCTGGTCAATGCCATCAGCAATAATGGCAAAGTGCTCGCCTGCGGCAATGGCGGCTCGGCAGCCGATGCCCAGCATTTCATCGCCGAACTGGTCGGCCGGTTCGAACGCGATCGCATCCCGTTTGCCGGCATTTCGCTTAACGCCGACACGTCTATCCTTACGGCCGTCGGCAACGACTACGGTTTTGACAATATATTTGAACGCCAGGTACAGGCGCTAGGTCAGCCAAGCGACGTGCTGGTCGCCTTCACCACCAGTGGCAATTCGGCCAACGTGATTAAGGCGATCCGCGCCGCCCATGAACGCGAAATGCATGTCATCGCCCTTACCGGCAAGAAAGGCGGCAGTGTGACTGGCCTGCTGACCGATCAGGATGTCCATCTTTGCGTGCCGCATGACCGTACCATGCGTATCCAGGAAGTCCACTCGCTGGCACTTCACGTTTTGTGTGATGGCATTGACGCCATGTTACTTGGAGATTCCGAATGAGTGTATCGCGCCCATTTACCCTGTCCCGCTCTGCCACTGCCCTGGTTGCCCTTTCACTGTCGTGCTCGCTGCTGGCCGGTTGCGTGCCCCTGATTGTTGGTGCTGCCGCGGGCGGCACCGCCATCGTAGCCGTAGATCGGCGCTCGGCGGGCATGCAACTGGTGGACAAGAACATTGAACGACGCAC
Organism: Advenella sp.; assembly: GCF_052108595.1. NCBI lineage: Bacteria > Pseudomonadati > Pseudomonadota > Betaproteobacteria > Burkholderiales > Alcaligenaceae > Advenella > Advenella sp. The sequence goes on along the minus strand of NZ_JBQEAU010000009.1, from coordinate 48,290 downwards.
CCAGAATACCATTAACGAAAGCATCGGCGAAGCCGGCCGCGTCATTGTGTCATCCTTTAATCAACGCGTCCTGCTGACCGGTGAAGTGCCCACAGAGGCCGCCAAGCAATCGGCCGAAACTATGGCGCGCAGTGCTACCGACGTCAAGCGCGTTGACAACCAGCTGACCGTGGGTCCCCGTGCCTCTTTCAGCACCCGCAGCAATGAGACCTGGATCACTTCGCGCGTCAAAGCGGAACTTCTGGCCACCAAACAGGTCCCATCAGGATCCATCAATGTGATCACCACCCGTGGTGTTGTCTATCTGATGGGTCAGGTCACCGACCTTGAAGGACAGCGTGCAGCCTCGGCTGCGGCAGGCGTCAGCGGCGTAAGCCGGGTTGTCAAGGTATTTGATATTGTTTCGGGCAGCAGCCTGAACGCGACTACCGGCACCACGGGTGCACCCACAACGGTGCCCGGTACTGAAGCCAACCCCTCTTCGGGCGGCGTGCAAACTTTCCCTATGGAATAATACCAACTACCCATGAAAAAAATCGTTCTTCCTGCCGTACTCGCCGTGGCCGCCATAGCAGGCGGGTTTATGATGACCTCATCCAAGGCGGCACCCGATGTCACGTTTACCGCGCTGGACGGGCGCCAGTTCCAGACTGCCGACCTCAAGGGCAAGGTGGTGCTGGTCAAATTCTGGGCCACCAGTTGCGTGACCTGTATTGCGCAAATGCCCGATACCATCGAGTACTATAATACCTATCACGACAAGGGCTATGAGACCGTTGCCGTGGCCATGGCCTATGACCCGCCCAATTTCGTAAAAAACTATACGACAGACAAAAAACTGCCATTTACCGTTACCCTTGACAGCGATGGCAGTGCCGCCAAAGCCTTTGACGATATCAAGTTCACACCGGTGGCGTTTTTGCTGGATCGTCAGGGCAATATAGTCAAACGCTATATTGGCAATTACGATAAAAAAGATTTCATCAAAACGCTGGAAAATACTCTGGCACAAAACTAACTTTCAGCAACCGCGAGCTAGCATGTCTGACACACCCCTGGATATCAACGCTGTTTCACCGGCAGTCAAGGCCGACATTATTTCCGAGTCTTTGCCGTATATCCGGAAGTTCCACGGCAAGACCGTCGTGATCAAATACGGCGGCAACGCCATGGTTGAAGAACGGCTGCAACGCAGTTTCGCCAGAGACGTCGTCTTGCTCAAGCTGATCGGCCTGAACCCGGTGGTGATTCACGGCGGCGGCCCGCAAATCGACAGCGCGCTCAAGCGTCTTGGCAAGGAAGGTAACTTCATCCAGGGCATGCGTGTGACCGACGCCGACACCATGGAAGTGGTCGAGTGGGTGCTGGGCGGCCAGGTCCAGCAGGATATCGTCATGATGATCAACGAAGCCGGCGGCAAGGCCGTGGGCCTTACCGGCAAAGACGGCGGCCTGATCCAGGCCCGCAAAAAACTCATGCCCAACAAGGAAAATCCTGACGCACCACTGGATATCGGTTTCGTAGGGGATATTTCCAGCATTGATCCGTCGGTGGTCAAAGCCCTGCAGGACGATCAGTTCATCCCCGTCATTTCCCCCATCGGCTACGACGCTGAAGAAGGGGATGTCTACAACATCAACGCCGACGTGGTCGCCGGTAAAATGGCCGAAGTCCTTCAGGCAGAAAAACTGCTGATGATGACCAACACCCCGGGCGTACTGGACAAAGCAGGCCAGCTGTTGCGCAAGCTGTCGGCCAAGACCATTGATGAATTATTTGCTGACGGTACCATCTCTGGCGGCATGCTGCCGAAGATTTCATCGGCGCTGGATGCCGCCCGCAACGGTGTAAACTCCGTGCATATTGTCGATGGCCGGGTCGCTCACTGCCTGTTGCTGGAAATTCTGACAGACAAGGGTGTCGGCACCATGATCACATCATGATCACGTTTGCGGCGTTGTTACGCGTCGCAGGCGTTGCTGTTGCTGTTGCTGCATGATCTGTACCCCGCTCATCAAACCCCTGCAACCGCTGGTTCGCCATACCCGCACACCGCGCGTATGGCTGTTCGATCTGGACAACACACTGCACGACGCCTCGCACGCGATCTTTGGACACATCAACCAGAGTATGACGCGCGCCGTCATGCTATCGCTGGATATTGACGAAGACGAAGCGACGGTTTTGCGCAAGGCCTACTGGGCACGTTATGGTGCCACACTGATCGGGATGGTGCGGCATCACAATGTGAAAGCCGCCGATTTCCTGCACTTGAGCCATGACTTCGACATTGCCGGCAACACCAAAATCGAAAAAAACCTGTCGGCCATGCTCAATGCCGTGCCAGGCATCAAATATGTGGTCACGAATGCGCCCATGCATTACGCCAGGATCGTTCTGGATCGCCTGAATGTGCGCCACTGTTTTGCGGGAATCTGTTCCATCAATGAAATGTGCCTGCAGGGCCGGTTTCGACCCAAACCCTCACCGGCGCTGATGCAGCAGTTGCTGGTGCAGTTGCAGTGTGAGCCAACGCGCACGATTCTGGTCGAGGACACACTGAAAAACCTGAAAACGGCCAAACAGCTGCATATGAAAACCGTGCACATCTTTCATCGCGGCACACCGTTCAGTTCCATGCAGCGCATGCGGCCCGCCTATGTGGACCTGCGCGTCAACTCTGTACAGCAACTGCTGACCCATCCATTTGCCCTGTCAGCCTGACAAGCACATTAACCGGCACGCGGCCAGCCTGTCAGGGCCGGGGGCGATGAGTCACTTGCGATCCAGTTCCTGATTGAGCCGGGCGGCCGGTACATAGCCGTTGACGCGGTTGCCGCTTTCAAAGAAGATGGCGGGCGTACCCTGGACAGCCAGTTTCTGGCCCAGGGCGAGATTTTTCTCGATAGGTGTATCGCAGGTGGCTTGCTGTGGTTCAATCCCCTTGTTCATCCAGTCTGTCCATACGGTGGCCTGATCTTTGGCGCACCACACGTTAGTGGCCTTGGTCACTGAATCGGGCGCCAGAATCGGGAACAGGAAGGTGTACACGGTGACGTTATCCAGCGTAGTCAGTTCCTTATGCAGTTTTTTACAATAGCCGCAGTTGGGATCCTCGAACACGGCCATTTTGCGCGCGCCATTACCCTTAACCAGCTTGACTGCCTGGGACAGTGGCAAGGTGGAAAAATCCACCTTGGAAATTTCCTCGATCCGCTCGGTGGTTACATCGCGTTTTGTTTTGGCGTCGACCAGATTACCTGCGAGCACAAACTCGGCCTTTTCGTTGGTATACACGATATTGCCGCCCAACTGCACTTCATACAGATTGGCATAATCGGTCGGCTGCACCCGGGTCACTTCAACATCGAACGCCTTTTTTACCGCATCCCGAACGCTTTCCAGCTTTGCATTATCGGCTGTCTGAGCCTGTACGGCCGGCACGGCAAAGGCGCCCGCTACCAATATCAGCAAGCCTGCCATCGCCGCCCGGCGGTACTGCTGCCCTGTGCGTGCTTTTATCCAATTCAATCCCATTACCTTCCATCCTTTTACAACAGAAACCCATTGAGTGGCGTTGCCGCCAACGAAGCCTTGCACGAGACGTGAAAGGCGCTACTGTGGCCGGGGGCTGTCACCGACACTGTTTTGTACTGGCCACGATCTTGCACAGGTTCCGGTACCGCGCTTGCGCAGCGATACCCCTTCTTGCAAGACGATCACAACCCCGATGCCCCGGCAATCAGTTGCCGCTTGACCCAGGGAAGCTGCTGCACCAGGTTCATGCCTGCATTGCGTAAAAACGGCAGCGCAGGCAGGTCACGGGAAAACAACTGATACAGGCCATCGGTCGCCACTCGCATGGCCATAACATCGGCGGCACGCGTGCGGGCATAGCGCTCGAGTACACGCAGATCTCCATAGGACCGAAACGCCTCTTTTTCGTTCAATACTTGCGCGAGCGCCTTAACGTCGCCAAGCCCGAGATTGAGCCCCTGTCCGGCCAGCGGATGAACCCGATGCGCCGCATCGCCCACCAGTGCCACGCCCGGCGCTGCCATTTGCGCCTTTTCCAGCGTCAAGGGAAAGCCATGCAGGCGTGCGCGCATCCTGAGCGTACCCAGGCAACCCTGCGCCACCTCATTGAGGGCCTCCGGCAGCGCACGGCCCAGCGTCGCCTCGTCCATGTGCAGAAACTGATAGGCGGTTGCATCGTCAACCGACCAGACCAGCGATACCTGATGCCCTTCGCTGGTATCGGGCATGGGCAGAAAAGCCAGCACATGATGATTGCAGAACCATTGGTACGCCGTGTTCATATGAGGTTTTTCGCAAGTCAGATGCGTGACCAGCCCCTGATCGCCATAGTCTTTTTTCTGGTGCGCCATTGCGGCAGCGCTGCGCAGCGGTGACCGGGCCCCGTCGGCACCGATAAACAACTGTGCCTGCAGCGTCATGCCACCGGCCGTTGTCACCAGCCCGGGTTGCCAGGTCTGCATCGTATCGTCAATCCACGGCACACCGTAAATCGTGAGCGCCTGGAACAGGGCCCGTTCAATTTCACCCGATTCGACAATCCATGCCAGATGGGATTTGGCAGCCTGCCAGGCATCGAGCACCACCTGCCCGTCACGATCGCCATTGACCTGCATCGCATCGACAGGTGTAATCCGTTCTTGCGGCATGGCATCCCAGATGCCCAGCGACGCAAGCAGTGCCTGGCTGGCTTCGGAGATGGCATAAACGCGAGGGTGATACTGCTCGCCCGGCATGGGCGCCGGTGCCCGTTTGGGTGCCAGCAGCGCCACATTCACGCCGGCTCGGGTCAGCGCCAGCGCGCTGCCCATTCCCGCAATACCGGCACCACAGACAATCACATCGTGTTTCATCGCGCCTCCGGAACTCCTGCGCTGCGCGGCCAGAGAATCCATACCCGACCGGTCTGTTTCATGCGACCGGCCAACTCACCCGCCGCATCACCCGACCCCCAGAAAAAGTCGGTTCGCGCCACCCCTTTGATGGCAGCACCCGTGTCCTGTGCGAAGACAACACGTTGCATAGGCTGGGTCGAATGCGGCCGGGTAGTCGCCAGGAACAGCGGACTGCCCAATGGCACGTAATTGGGATCGACGGCCACCGTCCGTTCCGCCACCAGCGGAATACCATAGGCGCCCTTGGGACCTGCCGCATCGTCAGACAGCGCCTCTTCACGGAAGAACACCATGGCCTGATTGGTGTTGAGCATTTCATCGACCCGATCCGGGTGGGCTTTGGCCCAGGCCTTGATATTTTGCATATTGGCCTGCGCCAGCGGCAATTCGCCCTTGTCGGCCAGCCACTTGCCGATCGAACTATAAGGGCGGCCATTATGGTTGGCGTAGGCCAGGCGAATCATGGAGCCATCATCCAGTTGCACCCGGCCCGACCCCTGCACCTGCAGGAAAAACGCCTCGACCGGATCATTCAGCCACACAATGACCGGCGGCTTGGTATCGCGCCGGGCAATTTGCTCCCTGGTGTCGTAGGGCACGATCGTCTTGCCCGAGAGCTTGCCGCGAATACGCTTGCCTGCCAGTTCAGGATATTGCTGGCCCAGATCGATGGTCAGCAGATCATCGGGAGCGGCATACATTGGCCACTGATACTCGCCGCCATGTGAACGCGAACCATGCACCACCGGCTCATAGTAGCCCGTGACGGTATTGGTTGACTTGCCGTTCTCAGTCACCTGCCAGGGCTGCAGATGTTGCTCCAGGAAGGCCTTGACCGCAGTTGCGTCATTGCTGCGCGGGTCGATACCCGACTGTGCGGCGGCCTGGCACACCGGTTGCCAGACAGCAGGGGTAGCGCGCGCCGGCATGGCTTTGGAGCCGCTGACCGGGCGCATCAGGCCACGACAATTATTATAGAAAGTCAGCCATAAATGGCGGGCATCATCCGCATTCCAGCCGGGCAGCGACGACCAGGCAACCTGGCTATACTGGCCCGCCAGCGGTCGTGGTGGCGTAGGCGCAAAGGCCGACTGGTCCGGCACTGACAGGGGCGCGGTCATGGAGAACGACGACTGCGACGGCTGCATCCCCGCATCTTGCGTCGAACAACTTGCCAGCAGGACAAGCGCAGCCACGGCGGCAGGCAGTAGCCTGTTTGGTGCGTGCGGATTTTTCATAGTTATTTATCCAGACAAATAATGGAAGACAAGCCCAATGACACAGCAATAGTGGCGGGCGATCAATGCAGCGTTCGCGGTAGCGTCAAAATGAATTCGGGAATGTCCACGTCAAACGGGACACCGTTTTCACCTACACAGTGATAGCTGCCCTTCATGGTGCCCAAAGGGGTATTTAGCGGACACCCGCTGGTGTATTCGTACATATCGCCAGCAGCAATAAGCGGCTGTTCGCCGACAATACCCAGTCCGCGCACCTCCTGGATTTTCTCATCGCCATCGGTAATGACCCAGTGACGGCTGATGACCTGCGCTGCCGCTGTACCGGTATTGCGAATTCTCACTGTATAGGCAAAGACATATTGCGAGCGAGACGGGTCGGACTGTTCTTCGAGATAGCGCGGTGTGACTTCCACCGTCATTGTATTTACCATTCGTGCCGGATCCTCAGAAAGCTAAACGTGTTTGTATGGAATAATAGAACTTCATTGTACTTCGTGCGCCCCCTTACAGGAGAAAAACGCTGTCATGGAATTACAACCCGTTACCCGCATCGCCCCCAGCATTCTGTCAGCAGATTTTTCCCGTCTCGGAGAAGAAGTCAGAAATGTGATCAGCGCCGGCGCCGACTGGATTCATTTTGACGTGATGGATAACCATTATGTGCCCAATCTGACCATCGGACCCATGGTGTGCAAGGCCATTCGCCCCTGTACGGATGCACCCATCGATGTACACCTGATGTGTGAGCCGGTAGACGAGCTGATCCCGCAATTTGCCCAGGCCGGCGCCAATATCATTTCCTTTCATCCGGAAGCGTCGCGCCATGTGGACCGTTCGCTTTCCCTGATCCGCGACAATGGCTGCAAGGCCGGGCTGGTGCTCAATCCGGCGACGCCGCTGTCGGTGCTCGATCATGTCATGGACCGTCTGGATCTGATCCTGCTCATGTCGGTTAACCCGGGTTTCGGCGGACAATCATTCATCCCGTCTACGCTAGACAAGCTGCGCGCCACTCGCCAGCGCATTGACGCCTGGCAGGAAAAAACCGGCAACACCATTCTGCTTGAAGTCGATGGCGGCGTGAAAACAGATAATATCGCGCAAATCCACGAAGCCGGCGCCGATACCTTTGTGGCTGGCTCGGCCATTTTCGGCCAGCAGGACTACGCGGCGGTTATCGCAAACATGCGCGAACAGATTGCCGGAGTGCACCGCTCATGAGTATCCGCGCCGCACTGCTTGACCTTGACGGCACTCTGGTCGACTCCATTCCCGATCTGGCCCAGGCGGCCAATGCCATGCGCATCAAGCTCGGGTTGCCGCAACTGCACCAGGAGCTGATTGCCCAGTTTGTCGGCAAAGGTATCGATAACCTGGTGCGCCGCGCTATGACCGGCGGCGACGATGAGGCCGTTGTCACCGCCGAAGCATTCATCGTTGCCCGCGAACATTTCATTGACGCGTACCATCAGGTCAATGGCGACCGGGCCACGGTATTCGAAGGCGTGGTCGACGGGCTCAAATCCATGAAGGCGGCCGGTATTCGCCTGGCCGTCGTGACCAACAAGCCCACGGTCTTTACCGAACAGTTGCTGATTCAGACCGGGCTACGTTCGTTTTTTGATGCTGTGGTATCCGGCGACACCTGCCCCACTCGCAAGCCGGACGCCGGTCCCGTGCTGCATGCCTGCTTCCTGCTGGAAGCCGAGCCCACAGACTGCGTGTTTATCGGCGACTCCATCAACGATGCGCAGGCGGCGCAAGCGGCGGGCATGCCGGTACTCATTGTTCCTTATGGCTATAACGAAGGAAACAGTGTACAAAACCTGAAAGTCAATGATATAGTAGAGACTATCGTCGAAGCGGCCCAGTGGATTGAACGCCACAACGCATCGGCAGACCAACCTGATTTATTAACGTAAATGACTGCACGCTCCCTTTATGCTCGTTCTGCTCTGGTTGCCATGTATTGGCGCTGGTGGCGTTCGTCTGCCGGGAGTGTCACTTATTAGACTGTTCCGGATGCCGCTTTTTTTCCGCATCCGAAAATTGTAGTCAGTACGCACAATACCCGGTAATCCCTTAAAACAGGACCGGGTATTTTTGTATCTGCCCGGTCATTCAGGAAAACACAAACAGAGACCGTCATGATGACTGAAATTGAATTTAATGCACTCGCAGCACAGGGGTTCAACCGCATCCCGATCATCAAGGAAACCTACGCCGATCTTGATACCACGCTGGGTATTTACCTGAAACTGGCCCACACCGGCAAAGAAGCCGGTCGCATGACCTGCCTGCTTGAATCGGTGGTCGGGGGCGAGCAGTTCGGCCGCTATTCCTTTATCGGCCTGCCGGCCAAAACAGTGATCCGCGCCACAGGCGATCTGACCGAAGTACTGACCAACGGCGAAGTCACCGAAACCTATCGGGGCGATCCGCTGACCTTCATCCAGGCATTCAAAAAACGCATCAAGGTGGCCCTGCGCCCAGGCATTCCCCGCTTTGCCGGCGGCCTGGCGGGCTATTTCGGTTACGACACCATTCGCCATATCGAGCCGTCCCTGGGCCCCAACGTCAAACCCTATCCTCACGGCCAGAAGGAAGGCGTGCCCGATATCATGCTGATGCAGGTCGATGAACTGGTCATTGTCGACAATGTGATCGGCCGAACCTACCTCATGATCTACGCAGATCCGAACGAGGCCGAAAGCTACAGCAAGGCCCAGAAACGGCTGCTTGAACTGCGCGCCCGCCTGCGCCATCCGGTTGAAATTCCCTACAGCCTGCCCAGCCTGCAAACGACAGAAATCCGCGACTTCAAGAAAGAAGATTATCTGAAGGCCGTCCTGAAGGCCAAGGAATATATCGCCGCGGGCGACCTGATGCAGGTCCAGGTCGGCCAGGTCATTGCCAAGCCCTTCCGGGATTCGCCGCTGTCCCTGTACCGCGCCCTGCGCTCCCTGAATCCCTCTCCCTACATGTATTTCTGGAACTTCGGTGACTTTCATGTCGTAGGCTCGTCACCGGAAATTCTGGTGCGCCAGGAAACCTTCACCGAAAACGCCGAAGAGAAAACCGCCATCACCATTCGTCCGCTTGCCGGCACGCGCAAGCGCGGTGAAACACCGGAAGAAGATGCAGCTCTGGCCGACGAGCTGCGCGCCGATCCCAAGGAGATCGCCGAACACGTCATGCTGATTGATCTGGCCCGCAACGATGTGGGGCGTGTGGCCGAAACCGGCTCAGTGGAAGTGACCGACCAGATGGCGATTGAACGCTATTCACACGTGATGCATCTGGTATCGAACGTCAAGGGCATTCTGAAGCCGGACATGGATGCCATCGACGTGTTGCGCGCCAGCTTTCCCGCAGGCACCCTTACCGGTGCGCCCAAAGTGCGCGCTATGGAACTGATCGATGAACTGGAACCCGTGCGACGCGGCATCTATGGCGGCGCTGCCGGCTATCTGAGCTACAACGGCACCATGGACGTGGCCATCGCGATCCGCACCGGCGTCATCAAAAACGGCATGCTCTATGTACAGGCGGCCGCCGGCATTGTGGCCGATTCCGACCCTGAAAAAGAATGGCAGGAAACCGAAGCCAAGGCCCGCGCCGTGCTGCGCGCCGCCGAACAGGTGCAATACGGTCTGGATCAACCCATCTGAGGAACTGTCATGCTGCTCATGCTCGATAATTACGATTCGTTTACCTACAATCTGGTGCAATATTTTGGCGAACTGGGCCAGGACGTCCACGTGGTACGTAACGACCAGATGACCGTTGCGCAAATTGCTGCGCTCAATCCCGAACGGCTTTGCGTCTCCCCCGGGCCCTGCTCGCCTGCCCAGGCAGGTGTATCGGTTGAACTCATCAAACATTTCGCAGGGAAAATTCCGGTCCTGGGCGTGTGCCTGGGGCACCAGTCCATCGGCGCCGCTTTCGGCGGTAAAATCATCCGTGCCAAGCAGATCATGCACGGCAAGACTTCGGAAATTACCCATGATGGATCCGCGCTGTTTCGCAACATTCCTTCGCCTCATACCGTGATCCGCTATCACTCACTGGCGATCGAACGCGATTCATTGCCCGACTGCCTGCGCATTACGGCAGAAACGGCCGATGGGGAGATCATGGCCGTGGAGCATACCAGCCTGCCGGTTTATGGCGTACAGTACCATCCTGAATCCATTCTCAGCGAACATGGCCATGCCCTGTTGCAAAACTTTCTGGACATTCATCCATGAGCATTTCCTACACAGACGCCCTGACGCGCTGCATTGAACACCGCGAAATCTTTCATGACGAAATGCTGTACCTGATGCGCCAGCTGATGCGCGGCGAAGTGCCGCCGCCCATTGCCAGCGCCCTGCTCATGGGATTGCGCGTCAAAAAAGAAACCATCGGCGAAATTACCGCAGCCGCCACAGTCATGCGCGAATTTGCCACGCCGGTCAACATCAGCGACCCGGACAATCTGCTGGATATGTGCGGCACCGGCGGAGATGCGAGTCATACCTTCAATATCTCCACCACCGCCATGTTCGTGGCGGCCGCTGGCGGCGTGCGCATTGCCAAGCATGGTAACCGCAGCTCGTCTTCCTCTTCGGGCAGCGCCGATGTCCTGGAAGCGCTGGGCATCAATGTCATGCTCTCGCCAGAGCAGGTTGCCGAATGCGTGGAACAGACCGGTATCGGCTTCATGTTCGCGCCAACGCATCATGGCAGCATGAAAAACGTCGCCGAGATACGCAAAATGCTGGCGGTACGCACCATATTCAACATCCTGGGGCCCCTGACCAACCCGGCCAAAGCCGGCAATCAACTCATGGGCGTATTCCATCCGGATCTGGTCGGCATCCAGGTGCGCGTGCTGCAGCAACTGGGATCCAAGCATGTGCTGATCGTACACGGCAAGGACAATCTGGACGAAGCCTCGCTGGGCGCTGCAACACTGGTGGGCGAGCTCAAGGACGGCAAAGTCAGCGAATACGAAATTCATCCGGAAGACTTCGGCATGCAAATGGTCTCCATTCGCAATATTACGGTCAGCAACAAAGAAGAGTCACGCGAGCTGGTCATGAGCGCACTGAACAATGAAACGGGCACGGCCCGCGATATCGTCGTGCTCAATGCCGGTCTGGCGCTCTACGCAGGCAATCAGGCCGCCACCATGCAGGATGGGATTATTAAAGCGCGCGAACTGATCCAATCCGGGGCTGCACGTGATAAATTAGAGACATTCCGTGCCTATACCAGGAAGCTCACGACATGAACGATATTCTTGAACAGATTCTCAGCGTAAAAAAAGAAGAAGTCGCCATGCAGCGCCAGTTCCGCAGCGAAGCAGATCTGCTGCGCGAAGCCCAGGCGCGCAAGGATGTTCGCGGCTTTGCCAATGCGCTGCGCGAAAAAATCAGACAGAAAAAAACCGCTGTCATCGCCGAAGTCAAAAAAGCATCGCCGTCAAAAGGCGTGATTCGACCCAATTTCAATCCCGCCGAAATTGCCCACACCTATGCAGCACATGGCGCGACCTGCCTATCGGTGCTGACCGACGTGCAGTTTTTCCAGGGATCCAGCGATTACTTGCGCCAGGCGCGCGCCGCCTGCCCGCTACCGGTGCTGCGCAAAGACTTCATGATTGACCCGTACCAGATCATTAACGCTCGCGCGCTGGGCGCCGACTGCATCCTGCTGATCGTCGCCGCCTTGCCGGCCGACCAGCTCAAGGAAATGGAAGCGGTTGCGCAGGAACTGGACATGGATGTCCTGATCGAAGTGCACGACCGAGCCGAACTGGATATCGCCCTGGACATGAAATCATCGCTGATCGGCATCAACAACCGCAATCTGCGAACCTTCGAGACCACACTGCAAACCACGCTGGAGCTGCTCCCGCATATCCCAGAGGGACGCTTTGTCATTACCGAAAGCGGCATCCACGCGCCCGAGGACGTACGCAGCATGCATGAGAACGGGGTCTATGGGTTCCTGATTGGTGAAGCGTTCATGCGGGAAACCGATCCAGGCATCACACTTGAGTCATTTATCGTGAATCATTGATTCACCCATAAAGCATTTTCTGGGAGAACCGCGGCAGTGACCACGCATACTGAGTGCCCGCTGTGCCATGACGATGGCGCGACCGTGCTGTTTCGCAACGCATTCCTGCGCGTCATCGATGCGCAGGAGGCCGATTACCCGGCATTTACGCGGGTAATCCTCAATCGCCACGCACAGGAAATGACCGACCTGAATCAGACCGAGCGTAGCGGCCTGATGAGCGCCGTGTATCTCGTAGAAGCCCTGCAAAGGCGCCATTTCCAGCCCGATAAAATCAATCTGGCGCAACTGGGCAATATGGTTCCTCATGTGCATTGGCACATCATTGCCCGTTTTGCCGACGACAAACATTTTCCCAACCCGATCTGGGGCATGCCGCGCGAGACTGCAAATACGCCAGACGGCGGACACGCGACAGCCTGTGCCCGCAGAAATGCGCAAATCCGGCAGCACCTGCCCGCCTACCACCAGGACATCACGCAATCGTTTACCGCCCTTTTCGATGAAGTGGCAGGTACGGTGCCAGAGCAGACCCGCTTTGAGCAAACCCTGCAGCGCATCACGGATCGATGAATCTGGCGGTGCCCGGGCACCGGGCATCGGGCCCGTACGCACCCATTTAACCCTGGTGATCTGCGCCAGCCGCACGGCTGTGTGCCTGTACCGAATACGTGGCTTTTGCCGTATACGCAACACGGCTGAATGGGTATTGCAATAATAATGCTTGCATTCTAGGGAAAACACTTATATAATCATTTTCTTTGCAGCAAATTCTCTTTATTTTTGCTGCCTGGCTTATTAATCAAAAGCCGTCATCGCTCCTACCTCCAGACCCGCATGCGTATTTCCTCTGTCATGCAACGGTTGATCCGGTCGGCTCGATGCTCCGATCAACGATTCGTCTGGCCATTTCCCATTCGTTTGTTCATCCTGATCAGTAAAGTGCAGATGTGCATTGTGCATATCAGCAGGACTTTGCTGCGTGACAGAATTGTCGTTTTGTCCTGTTTGCCGATGGCCTGTCCATCGTGCGGCCTGGAGTTGCTTATGCAATCGCCCAGCATCACAACCGGAATCAACGGCCATCTGCGCTCCTGATGAACAGGCTTGCCTGACACCTACTTAGGATTACAAATGTCATTTGATTCTCTGGGTCTATCACCCATTCTTCTTGCTGCCCTGAACAAGGCCGGCTTCACCCAACCTACTCCAGTGCAAACCGAAGCGATCCCCAAAGCCCTCGAAGGCAAGGATCTGATCGTCTCTGCACAGACAGGTAGCGGTAAAACCGCAGCATTCATGCTGCCCTCATTGCACCGTATTGCCGGCATGCCTGGCAACAAAGGCATGGGCGTACAGGTATTGGTTCTGACACCGACCCGCGAGCTGGCCCTGCAGGTTGCAGAAGCCACCAGATCATACGGCGTTGGCATTGACGATCTGCGTATCGCCACTGTGGTCGGCGGCATGCCTTACGGCGCGCAGATCAAAGCACTGTCGCGTCGTGTTGACGTGCTGGTTGCCACCCCCGGCCGTCTTATTGACCACCTGAACGCACGCCGCGTCAATCTGTCACAGGTTCACACCCTGGTACTGGACGAAGCCGACCGCATGCTGGATATGGGCTTCATCGAAGACATCGAAAGCATTGTTGCGCAAACACCACGTGATCGTCAGACACTGATGTTCTCCGCCACATTCGAAGGTACTGTTGCCCGTCTGGCAGCCGATATGCTGAACAATCCGCTGCGTATCGATATCGCCGGACAGAAACAGAAACACGCCAACATTACCCAAACCCTGCTTTACGCAGATGACAGCGGCCACAAATTGCGCCTGCTGGGTCACCTGCTGCGTGACGCCTCCATGGATCAGGCCATTGTCTTTACTTCTACCAAACGGGGCGCCGATGCACTGGCCGAACGTCTGGAAGATGAAGGTTTTGCCGCTTCCGCCCTGCATGGCGATATGAATCAGCGTCAGCGCACCCGCACACTGGGTATGCTGCAAAAAGGTCGCCTGCGCGTGCTGGTTGCAACCGACGTTGCCGCCCGCGGTATTGACGTGCAAGGCATCAGCCATGCCATCAACTTCGATCTGCCCATGCAGGCTGAAGACTACGTTCACCGTATCGGTCGTACCGGCCGTGCAGGTCGCAACGGTCAGGCATTTACGCTGGCAACCCATGGCGAACGTCATAAAATCCGCCGTATCGAACAGTTCACCGGCCAGCCTATGCCTGCCGAAGTGATTGCTGGCCTGGAACCGGTCAAGTCGGCCGAGAGTGGTCGCGGTGCCGGCGGCGGCAAGGGTCGTGGCGGCAAGCCAAATAGTTCACGCCAGGGTCGCCCAGGTGGCGGTTCGCGCGAGAAAGATCATGCCCGCACCGGTTTTGGTCATCGCAAAGGCGGCAGCGCTCCTTCTTACGGCGCCCGTGAAGATTCACGTTCTGCCGAAGGCCGCCCCGAGCGCGCTCGTCCGGCACGCTCTTATGACGCGCCTCGTGAATCGCTGATTGACCGTGCAGCTACGTCGCTGTCACGCAATCCGTTCTCATCTGATCGCCCGCGCACCGAAAAAAGCGGTTTCGTCAAAGCCGATGCAGCACCGGCACCGCGCAAGCCACGCACCGAGTTCGCTCCTGCTCCGGCCCGCAAGCCTCGCCCAAGCACCCGTTCCGACGGCGGCTTCAGTGGTGATCGCACAGCACGCTCAGACAAACCCGCTTTTGCTCGCAGCAAAAAGAAACCGAGTTCATCACGCACCTGGGCGTAAGCCTTTATAATGATCTTTCCCGAAGTAACGTTGGAAAGATATGCGTGCAGACCCAACCGGCCCTGCGCTGCCCCAAATCCAGGAAGCAGCGCAGCGCTATAGCGAAAACGCCCGGCACAAGCTTGCCGGGCTTATTCATGAAGCCGGCCCCCAGGGGCTGCCCTTCGCGCGCTGGATGCATGCCGCGCTGTACGATCCCCAAGCCGGCTATTATGCCGGCGCCCCCCTCAAATTCGGAGATACCGCCGCCGCAGGCACCGCACTGCAAGGCGACTTTGTCACGGCACCAGAACTGACGCCGTGGTTTGGCCGCAGCCTGGCCAGGCAAATCGGCCCCATTCTCGCCCACATCGGCACCCCTCATATTCTGGAATTCGGCGCTGGCTCTGGCGCCCTTGCCGAGCATATACTGCAGGCCCTGCTGCCCGAATTTCCCCAACTGCAATATTACATTCTGGATATTTCACCGGACCTGACGCAACGGCAACGGCAACGGCTTGCCCCTTTCGGGGACAGCGTGCAATGGCTGCACAGCCTGCCTTCGGGCTTTACCGGCTGCGTCATTGCCAATGAAGTTCTTGATGCCATGCCCGTCTCGCTGTTTGAATGGGGCGAGGATGGCAATGTCTATGAACTGCACGTCATCAACAAACCAGGTGAAGCATCAGCGGTGGCGGACCCGCAAGCAGGCCAGGATAACCAGGCCTGGTCACATTTTGACTTTCTGCGCGTTCCCGCCAGTGCCCTATTGGAGCAGGCTGTAAGGGCGCGCATGCCGGCGCTGCCCGGCTATCGATCCGAAATAAACCTGCAAGGCGAATCTTGGGTATCGAGCCTGGGACAGTGGCTCAATCAAGGTGCCGCCCTGCTGATCGACTACGGCTTTCCGCAGCACGAGTACTATCACCCACAACGCAGCCAGGGCACACTCATGTGCCATCTGCTGCATCATGCGCACAGTCAGGTGCTGCATTTTCCCGGAATCCAGGACATTACTGCGCACGTAGACTTTACTGCCATGGCCGATGCGGCGCTGGCCGCAGGTCTGGAAGTGCTCGGCTACACCTCGCAAGCCCGCTTTTTGCTCAACTGCGGGCTGCTGCAGATGTTAAGCGATCTGGACCCCGGCGACACCGCGCACTACGCGCGCGAAATTGGCCCGGTGCAAAAACTGCTGTCAGAAGCCGAAATGGGAGAACTGTTCAAGGTGCTGGCCATCGGCAAAAATGTGGATATGGATCTGGCCGGGTTTGCCACGGGAGATCGCCGCCATCGGCTGTAAGCGTACGGCACCTGGCCTGCGGCTGTCGGAAAGTCGGCGCAGCTTTGATAGACCGTCGGCGCGGATGAGCCATCGGATCGACTGAACTGTCGGATCGGATGAGTGGGCGGAACACCTACCGCTGTGGCCGACCAGAACCCGGCAGGCAGCCCAGACTGACGCCGGCAAAGCAAGCGCGCCTAGGCTGGCGACAGGCCTGTCAGCCCTTGAGCGCCTGTTCCAGCAATTGTCCGATAATGTCGTTGGTGCTTTTATCCTGCTGGACAGCGCGCTCACGGATCTGGTGGATCACATCCTGCCTGAGCTTGACCGGAAAAGAGACCAGCCCCTGGGCCTGGTCCACCTTGCGTTGTGCGCGGCGGTCAAGCGCAGCATCAGCAGCGCCACCGAATTGGCCCGGCAGACCTTCCTGTTTCATTTTCCCCATTGTTTTTTGCGCTTTGACTTTTTCAAGGTCGAATTTTTTCATTGTTATAGTCCGTATAGTAGGAAGAATAAGAGGCGCGGCAACGCCAGAACAGACTCAATCGCCCCTGATCCGAGTCATCCTGTCAAAAGGACAAATTGCAGCACACGCCGCGCGAGTCTACAGCATCCGTTATATGGACGCAAATACTTCATGCGCCAATGTCAATCTGCTACATTTTTACACGAATGCAATATCGGTTTATTAAACTTGCAATCTATATTAAAGTGGTTATTACTTAAAGTTTAAAGTGGATACAACTTAAAGTGGCTCACGACTGAACGCAAGGGGAAACTGTAATGAACGAAGAAACCAGCCAGAACCAGACTCCGGTTCCCGCGCCGGATAACGCTGCCCGCAATTTCACATGGATTACTTATGCAATGTACGCATTGGGGTTGTTTACCGGGCTGTTTTCCGTTGTGGGCGTCATCATGGCCTACGCCAAACGGGGCGAGTTCACCAATACGATCTATGCCGATCATATGCAATACCTGATTCGTACCTTCTGGATCGGCCTGATCGGCGCGATTGCAGGCTTTTTGCTGATGATTATCCTGATCGGCTGGATCGTGCTTATCGCCGTTACCGTATGGTACATCTATCGCATCGTCATGGGCGCCATTCGCCTGAATGACGGCCGGGGCGTATCCACCACATCCTGGTTCTGATCACCACAACCAGGCCTTCCTGCGGGCTGCCACGGTAACTGCGGTGTTGTTATCGTGCAGCAGCAGGTGCCGTCTTTTCGCCATCAGGCTGACGCAAACACGGCCACGGCAGCCAGCACGACCTGGTGAGCATGCTGCAACGCCACCCACGGGTCCGCAGTGTGCTCGTCGGCTGCAAGTCCCGCCGCGCCTCCTTCGACAATGGCAGCCTGCCCATACGCAGGCCCATCATACTGTGCCTCATAGTGGGCAACCACCCTGACGGCAGTCTGCTCCAGCACGGCCAGTTGCCGGGCGTTCTCTGCCGTATCGGCAAGCGCGACTGACGACCGCTGTGGTGCAGAAGCATTTTTTTGCGTTGCAGGGTCGGACCACGCATCGTCCCGGACCTGCGACATCACCATCATCTGCTGAACCGTACCGCCGTGCGCTGCGCCAGGTATCGCCTGCGTCTGTTCCTTGACCCATTGCGCCAATACCTCCTGCTGCATGCGTTCGGCATCCAGTTCCAGACGCTTGATGTCTTGCCTTAACACATCTGTCATGGCATCGGGCGCCGGCGCCGGACCACTCTTGAGCCGCGTTCGCAACTGACGCAAGGGGATAACAATTTCGCGCCGCCACGCACAAATCTCGCTATCAGCATCGGCAATCTGTTCTGCCGTAGGCGCATTGCCCCAACGTCTTGCCGCCCACAACATCAGCAACAGGACATTGACATCCAGCCCCAGCGTGTGTTGCAGCGTGAGACAGTGCTCGGCCACGCCATCACGGGTATAAACCGCCAGCGAAAACTGCCAGTGATCCGCTGCGCTTTTATCCTGATCCATTTGTGCTCCCTGTTGCATCTGTCATCTGCCCGACCTACCAATTGGCCTGCAAATCAGTTAACAATACCGACACAGGCTTGCGCCATTCCGTGAACCACAAACCACCGGCCTGCGTCGCTTTGTGCCCCTGCGGGTATAATAACGCTTCAAGCCGGTGGTTTTGCCCCGGCAAGGCTGCCAATATCAGCCAGCCCATTGACCCCTTACCGAAAATAGCCATCTGCCCATGCCAAGCTCTGTTTCCGCTCCTGCGCGTATTATTGTCGGTATCACCGGCGCCTCTGGCGCCATTTACGGGGTCCGTGCTCTTGAGCTGCTTGCCCAGGCCGGCTTCGAAACCCATTTGGTCATGAGCCGCTCGGCCAGTCTGACCTTGTCACAAGAGCTGCAGATGCATCCCGGCGAACTGGCCGACCGGGCGACGGTCGTGCATGCGATCCAGGACGTAGGGGCCACCATTTCCAGCGGCTCCTTCAAAACCTGTGGCATGCTCATCGCGCCCTGCTCCATTCGTACGCTCTCGGAAATTGCCAGCGGAGTTACCTCTTCGCTCCTGACCCGTGCTGCCGATGTGGTGCTCAAGGAAAGACGCAAGCTGGTGCTCATGGTCCGGGAAACACCACTGCATCTGGGCCATTTGCGCAGCATGGTGGCGGTGACCGAAATGGGCGCCATCGTCATGCCGCCGGTTCCGGCCTTTTATGCGCGCCCGGAAAACATCCAGGCAATGGTCGACCACAGTGTCGGACGAGCCCTTGACCTATTTGACATAGATACCGGCTCGGTCACCCGCTGGGACGGAATGAGCAATCCCTGATACTACAATTGAAATAACCGCCCCCGGCACATGCACAAAGCGTACAGCGCCACACGGTCCGGGCCTAGCTCGGTGCAATTTTTCCCAGGCACGCCGCAATGGCGTCCAGTCTTGCCGAGCGCACCGCCATTTTGATCGAGTTGGCGCCCCCCTCGGTCTGCCGGGCGACCGCGCCCGCATCCACCCGTAAATAACAATCCAGTATTGCACTCCAGGATTCAATCCGCGTGATTTCCGCCTGCAGATTTTCCGCCGCAGACTGTCTGGTACACAGCACGACGCCCAGCAAATCGCGAAACCTCGCCGGCTTGCGCAAACTGTCAGTCACTTCCAGTGTTTCCAGCACATATTGTGCCCGGTTCGACAAGTGCGCCTGCGCCGTCGGGCTGGGCGGCAATGGCAACATATCAAAGCGTTCCGATAGCACCTGCGTCAAGCGGGCGTAATCAGCACACTCTGCGGGCACTTTAAGGTGCACACTCAAGGCCGCATGCTCGCGTGTCTGCGACAGCGCCACCGCGTAGCGGGAAGGCAGCGGCAGGATCCTGGCGGCCGACAAGTCGGTGGCCTGCGCCACCTCTGTGTTCCACTGCAACTGCGGCATCACGATGGCAAGCGCATTGGTATCCTGCAAAACGGTGAACATGCGCGACGGTTTTTCGTTCATGAGCCCGCGTGAGACTTCTTTCCAGACCCGCTCGGGCACCAGGGCATCGATCTCACCGCTGCGGACCATGTCCCGACACAGCTGCAGCGTATCGCCGGCCAGCGTGAATTCGGTGAACCGCGCAGCAAACCGCGCCAGGCGCAATATGCGCACCGGATCTTCGGCAAACGCTTGGCTGGCATGCCGAAACACGCGGCGCTCAAGATCGTCACGGCCACGCAAAGGGTCGACCAGTGTGCCATCGGTACGGCGCGCCATGGCATTGATGGTCAGGTCGCGACGCTTCAAATCCTCTTCGAGCGTCACTTCCGGACCCGTATGAAAGGTGAAACCCTTGTAGCCACGCCCCGCTTTTCTTTCGGTGCGCGCCAGCGCATATTCCTCTTTGGTCTGCGGATGCAGAAAAACCGGGAAGTCGTCGCCGACCGGCAGGAAACCACGCCGGACCATTTCCTGCGGGCTGGCGCCCACCACGACCCAGTCCCGGTCTCCCTGCGGCAGCCCCAACAACTGGTCGCGCACGGCGCCGCCCACCACATACACATCAAGGCCGTCGGTAACGGACATCAGGGCCTCACCTGCCCCAGCCGATTCACAAGCGATTGCGTCCGCCCGCTGAACTGGGCATCGTACCAAGTCGCATTGGACATGACATGCTTTACGTACAGCCGCGTTTCCGTAAAGGGAATGGTTTCCGCAAAAATCGCCCCTTCCAGCGGCTGGCTAAGCGAATCACGCCAGCGCTTGGCGCGGTTCGGCCCGGCGTTGTAGCCGGCAGTGGCCAAAACTTCGGAGCCATTCAGGTCGTCCAGGGTCATTTTCAGGTAAGACGTGCCCAACAAAGTATTGGTATCAAAATCATTGGCGCTGGCAGCCGAGTAACTCAGTCCCAGCTTGCGCGCCACCAGTCGCGCCGTTCCCGGCATGACCTGCATCAGCCCCGCCGCGCCGACCGATGAGCGGGCAACCGTGACAAAACGCGATTCCTGGCGGATCAGGCCATATACCCAGGCAGGATCCACACCCACGGCACGTGCCTGCTGACTGACCCGCCCTTCGAATGGCGCCAGGTAACGCTGGCGGAAATTGAAATCGTTTTTGGTCAGCATGGACGTGTTGATGGCCCGGTCATAGACCTGTTCGCGCAAGGCCCATTCTGCTGCCGCCATCAGCTCGCGATCATTCATCCCACGAATCGCAAAATTCCATTCACCCACCGCTTCCGGGCGCCAGCCCAGGCGGAACAAGGCAACGGCACGCTGCAAGCCTTCGTGCGTCATTATTTTGTTGATTTCGGCAGCGCTGGGTTCGGCCGGCTGCGCAGGAACGGAAATCTTGCGGCCCAATGCCTCGGTCGCCAACTGACCATAGAAGCCGTGATCATACAAAATGGATTGCCAGGCGCTTGTGGCGCCGCCGGTGTCGCCCTGCCCTGCCCGGGCGCGGCCATACCAGTAAACCCAGACCGGTTCTTTCTGCTGCTCGGGACCCATCATGCGGATGGTCTGCTCTACCCATTTCCAGTCAATGGTGGGCTGGCGCAGCGCCATGCGGGTGCGCCAGGCGTGGTTGTAGTCGCTTAGACGAAAAACCTGGCCGGCCTTGCGATACCAGCCGTCAGCCCGCGCCTCCAGATTCAGGGCGGCGATCAGGCCGAACTGTGTCCAGGCCCATTGACGGTTGCGCTCGCTCAGCAATGCGCCGCCCTGCGTCTCCAGAAAGACTGCCCCCGCATCTCTGTCCTGCCGCGCCAGGCGGCTGAAGGCCAGTGCACGCAACTGCTGCAGTTCGCCAGTGGCCGAACCGCTCTGGGTCGCCAGCCAGCCCATCGGATTGGCCACGAGCGCATCGTAGGAAGACAGCCCGGCGGGTGAGAACGCCAGCGCCGCGTAGCGGCGGGCGCTGGCCTTGCTGTCGTATTCGACGGCATCGCGCAGCAACGGCTCCAGATGTTCATGGGTAATGACCTTGGCTGCCGTCAGCTGCCCGAGCATGCTCCAGCAGGCATCGCCCGGCTTGAACACATCCAGCGCCTGCGCGGCGGAGACTTGCCCATTGCCAAGAAAGCGTGCCTGCAGGATGGCGCAATCGACCTCCGAGGTCCGACTGGCCACCGTACCAATACGCCGCACGGTATCAAAGTCTCCCCGCTTGGCCGATGCCAGGATCCAGTCCGATTTCAGCCGGTTTTCCAGATAGGGGTTCTTGTTCTGCTGCAAAAAAGCATAGATCTGCTGCGTGGGCACTGGCTGCGCAGCGTCGCCCAATAACTGGCGCAAGTACCAGTACATGGGATAGCTGCCAAGTTCATGATCATCCCTGGCCTGTTCTGCATAGCCGGGCAACGTCTCCCACTGGCGACGCTGCATGGCATCCCTGGCCGACACCACCGCCGCGCGTGCCGCCTGCGGCACTGCACGCGGAGACTGCCCGTATATGACTGCCGATGAGGTAACCGCCAGATTCTGCGGCGTGAGCGTTGATCTGGCAGCCTGGGGATTCTGTACCGATTCGGCACAGCCGGCCAGCAGCACGCCGGAACCGAGTACCCCCCAGAGGGCTTGCACTGACCGGCGACGCAGACTGCCCGCAACCCCTTTGTTGAACCTGCTTTTTGCTCCTGCCCGCTGTTGCATATGCTGTCCTGTTATAGTCATGCTTTGTACTACATTCTATATCGTCACAGGTCATGACATCCGCCGATACCCCGACTTTGCGTCAATCCCTGCTCTCGGCCAGATCGGCCATTCCCGACTCGCGTCGCCAGATGCTAAGTGTACAAATAAAACAGCATATTTTGGACTGGCTGCAAGGCCGCCATCAAGATTGCCGCTTGCCGGATCGCGCAACCATCGGTTCGATCGCCGGTTTTTGGCCCATACGGGATGAACCCGACATAATTTCGCTATTGCATGATTTGCATATGCTCGGCCACGACATCAGCCTGCCGGTGATTGAACAGCGGGACGCGCCACTGCACTTTTATCGCTGGTCGCCCGATACCCCCTTGCGACGCGGCGCCTTCAATATTCCCGAACCGCAAGTGGACACGCCGGCGATGCAGCCGTCCCTGATTCTTGTACCTACACTCGGTTATACACGTGACGGACACCGGCTGGGCTACGGCAAAGGGTACTATGATCGTACGCTGCATGCACTGGCGCGGCAAGGCCACAGCGCGCTGAGTGTGGGCATCGGCTGGGATGAAGGACTGATCGACGGGTCCTATCTGCCCGCAGCACATGATATGCCGATGGACGCCATTGTGACGCCCGGCGGCTGGATCATACCGGATACTGATGAATAAGCAAACCACCAATACAATCGTACTGCCCAATTTGCCTAAGCATCTGCATGACTCAAGCATCGTGTACGCCTTGCAAAACAACGGTATACCCGAAGAGAACGTTGCCGCCGTTGTCGGGGCCCATAGGACCACAGGTGGTGCTGTCGGTTTTGGGGCGACCTGGCTAGGGCCTGGGATATCACAGTTGACTACCGACGCCATTGAACGATAAGGTCGTTGAATGAATTAGCAGTGCGCAGGCTAGGCGAGGAGTAAATGATTACTCGTATCTTCAGCATGTTATGCCGTTGATCGAACAGTACGCTTCGGGTAGCTAGGGCAAAGCGGCTTACTTGCACTGAACTGAGCCGTATTGGCGTCAGTTCAGTATAAGACGGGGTCTAGTTAGCGCCCTTCGAAAGGCTAGCTGGCACGCTCCAATACCCAGAGGTGTTGCCCGTGTTTTTGGCGTAGCGCTGCATGCTTGCAACTACATTGCTTTCGCCAATGGTAGTAGCGTAGAACATAGGGCCGCCACGATAAGCGGGGAAACCATAACCGTGCAACCATACCGTATCAATATCACCAGACCTGTAGGCTATACCTTCTTCTAGAATTCTATACCCTTCGGCGATAAGTGGGTACAGGCAGCGCTCAACAACCTCTTGTGCGCTGATGTCAGTACGCTGTGTGATGCCATGTTGTTGCGCCAGGTCGCTGAATAACGTCAGTGCCTCACTGTCCTCTACAGGTGTGCGGCCTTCGTATCGGTAATAGCCACTGCTTGTTTTTTGTCCAAAACGACCTTGTTCATGAAGTTTTTGCACGACGACACGATACGTGTCGTCATCAGGTAGATTCCCTGATTTTTTTTGTTCTAGCACGACCTTAGATGCAACATCTACGCCAGCCATGTCTATCATGCGGCATGGGCCCATTGCCATCCCGTAGTCTTCCAGCGCCTTATCAATAAAACCAGGTGTAGCGCCCTCTAGCAAAAGGAATTCCGCTTCGCGCAAGTATCCTTCCAGCATACGGTTGCCAATGAAACCGAAACACACTCCAGACACCACTGGCACTTTACCTATACGCTTGGCCAGATGCATGATGGTTGCAAGTACTTCAGGTGCTGTTTGATCGCAGCGTACAACCTCCAGCAAGCGCATAATATTTGCCGGGCTAAAGAAATGCATACCTAATACGTCTGCGGCCCTGCCTGAACATTGCGCCAGCACATTTACGTCCAGTGATGACGTATTGCTAGCCAGAATGGCTCCCGGCTTGGCGATTTGGCCCAAGCGCTTGAAAATGGCTTTTTTTATGTCAAAGTTTTCAAAAACAGCCTCGATGATTAAATCGCAAGAAGACAGTTGCATGTCATCTTCTGTGGTTGTAATCAAGCCGGCACGATGTTGGGCCTGTTCCGGTGTGATGCGGTTTTTGGCAGCAGACCCTTGATACGTGCTATCGATAATTTCGTCGGCACGCGATAGCGTCTGTGGGCTAAGGTCCTGCAATACCACGGGAAAACCAGCGTTTGCAAAGCTCATGGCAATTCCGGTGCCCATGGTCCCAGCGCCCACAATACCCACTGACTGTATGGTTCTAAGGCCTAGATCACGTGGCAGATTGGGTATGCGCGCGGCTTCACGTTCGGCAAAAAAAACCTGCCTTAGTGCTTTGGACTCGTTGGTATTCCTACAGTCAATAAATGCCTGCCTTTCGTACTTCAGGCCTTCCGCAAAGGGTAAGCTGCCTGCTTTTTCTGTGGATTTAGCGGCTGCGCGCGCTGCATTCCCCCCTTTTTCTGTGGAGGGTAGCTTGTTAACGCGTTCCTCTAAAACTAACTTATCGGTAGCGCTAAGCTCAACAGGCAGCCTGCCAAGCACCCGGCTTGCGCAATCAGAACCTGCAATGCTACGACAATATTCCAGGGTTTGGGCGTGCAAATCGCCGTCAAACAGGGTGTCAACCAAGCCAATATCAAGCGCATTAGCTGCTGACATTGATTTGCCGGTAACTATCATGTCCAGCGCCTTAGTAAATCCAACAAGCCGTGGCAGACGCTGGGTGCCACCACCGCCAGGCAATATCCCTAGTTTCACTTCGGGTAGCCCCATTTCTGTTGAAGCCAGGGCAACCCTGTAATGACACGCCAAACCAAGTTCAAGCCCACCGCCAAGCACTGTGCCATGCATAACGGCAACAACTGGAACCTGCATGGACTCTAGCAAGGCATGGATTTCGTTGGGATCGGG
Organism: Advenella sp.; assembly: GCF_052108595.1. Classification (NCBI taxonomy): domain Bacteria; kingdom Pseudomonadati; phylum Pseudomonadota; class Betaproteobacteria; order Burkholderiales; family Alcaligenaceae; genus Advenella; species Advenella sp. Next base: position 22,997 of record NZ_JBQEAU010000009.1, on the reverse strand, counting down.
TGCCGGGATCTCCGGCAAATCAAACTCGCGGATGTCGGCACCTGCCATAAATGTGCGGCCGGCACAGCAAAGCATGACGGCCTTGATGTCGGCAGCATTACGCAGTTGCGCTAAGGCTGCTTTTAATTGTTCGCGCACGGCTTGCGAGCTGGCATTTATAGGTGGATTGTTAATCGTAACAATAGAGATATCACCATCTTTGGTGCATGTGACTAGTTCTGACATAAATTTTTTCCCTGTTTATTGAGTTCTGATTTGGTGACGGAATCCTCAGAACCAGTCGTCCTGCATCGTTGCAACCGCATCGTCTGCGTCAAGTATTAAGTTCAACCAGCCATGCGCTCGTGCAAGCTCGTAGGCATAAAAATATTGCATTGCGCTACGCTTACCGGCTACAAACGCTTCATTTGTAGTGTCGCTACCATAAGCAGCCAGCGTAACCTGCAGCCATAACCACGCAATCACAATATGACCAAAGGCCTGCATATATGGGGTGGCATGCGCAAGCGACATCTCGAACATGTCGTCTTGTTGTGACTTTTGTGTGGCTGCAATAAGATGCTGTAACTGCACGTCAAGGTCCTGCGCAAAGCCCTTAAGGTCTGCATGCTCGTGGGCTTGCTCTATGGTTTGCATAACTTCAGACACCCATAAATTAAAGGCCGCACCATCGTTTTGCCGCACCTTTCTTCCTAGCAAATCCAATGCTTGTATGCCGTGCGTCCCCTCATGGATCATATTCAAGCGGTTGTCGCGCCAGTACTGCTCGACGGGGAAGTCACGTGTGTATCCTGATCCGCCCAACACCTGAATTGCCAGGCTATTGGCCTCAAGACACCATTCGCTAGGCCAACTTTTGGCAATAGGGGTAAGCAGCTCTAATAAGGCATGTGCACGATTTTTCTGATCGTCTGTTCCGGTGCGTTTTTCGTCGATCAGGTGTGCGCAGTACAGCACTAGCCCCAAGGCACCTTCACTAAAGGATTTTTGCGCTAGCAGCATGCGCTTAACATCAGGGTGCTCTATCAGTTTTATCTGGGCGTTGCCGCGCTGAGTGCCCTTGTTGCTACGCAAATGACCTTGGCGTCTATCGCGCGCGTAATCCAGGGATGCCTTATAACCTGCATATCCCAGCATGGCGGCGCCCATACCAATATTGATGCGTGCTTCATTCATCATGTGGAACATCAGTTGCAAGCCCTGTCCTGGCTCACCAATGCGGTAGCCTATTGCATCGTTGTTTTCACCAAAGCTAAGCAAGGTATTAGGAATACCGCGATAGCCCAGCTTGTGATTCAGACCAATCAGCATCACGTCATTTCGGGTGCTCGTGATGCCGCCATTTTCTTCGACCAAAAATTTAGGCACTACAAATAATGAAATGCCTTTTGGGCCTGCGGGCAATTGACCGCAGTCATCAGGAATTTTTGCCAATACCAGATGAATAATGTTCTCGGTCAAATCATGTTCGGCACCAGATATCCACATCTTGCTGCCTTTGATCTTATAACGGGGACCTAAACCGCAATCTAGGTAGTCATCACCGTCAGGGACGGCTTTGGTGGTAATGTCACCCAAGCTGGAACCCGCCGTGGGCTCGCTCAGACACATGGTGCCAAAATAACGCCCCTGTAGTTGTGGCAACGCAAAGGCATTTTTTTGTGCCTCTGAGCCGTGTGCCATAAGCAGGTTTGCATTGGCATAAGTAAGCATGGCGTAAGCTGACAAGCTAATGCTATTAAAAGCAAAAAAAGTATTTGCTGCCATGTCAATGACATAAGGAAGTTGCATGCCGCCGACGCCCTCGTTGTGGCCCGCTGCCAGCAAGCCGGAATCAGCATACGCTTTAAGCGCTTGGCCCACACCATCTGGAAGCTTTACTGCTCCGTTAACATACTCGGGCTCTTGTTCGTCCGTTAACCGGTTAAGAGGCTGAAACTGCTCTAAGGCTATTTTTTCGCTTACATCAAGCACAGAATCAAATGTTTCGCGACTGTGTGCTGCATAGCGGTCACGACGGGTAAGCTCCTGCACCTTGAGCCAGTCGTACATCATAAATTCTAATGTTTTTCTCACAATTTTCACCTAATGTACATATCAAATAGAGTTGACTATCTGACCGCCGTCGATCACGACCACCGAGCCTGTCATATAGCTGCCCGCATCAGAAGCCATAAGCAAAGTAGCGCCAACAAGGTCTTGGCTTTTACCAAAACGGCGCTGAGGAATCCTTTTAACCAAGGCCTCAGCAAATCCGGCCTCTTCGAACTCGCGATGCATATCTGTTTCTATATTTCCTGGGCACAAGACGTTTACACGCACGTTATTGCGCGCAAGCTCATAGGCCATGACCTTAGATAAATGAATCAGTCCTGCCTTGCTTGCTCCGTAGCTTGATAAAAAGCCCCCGGGACGCAAACCGGCCGTCGATGCAACATTGATAATCGATCCGCCACCTTGTTTAACCATTTCAGCCGCAGCACGTTGCCCGACTAGAAAAGCGCCGCGTAGATTGACACCGATAACCGAGTCAAGGTCTTCCGGAGTTTGCTCTAGAAATGGTTTGAGCAGTGCTACACCAGCGCAATTCACAAGGATATCGGGATAGCGGCCAAATTCCTTACAGACCTGATCAAATGCGGCATTAATTGAGTCGGTATCGGCCACATCCATAGCGATACCTTTTGCTACTGCACCCTGGTTGCACAAGCGGTGTGCTTCTTCGGCCACACGTGACCCGCGGCGTGCGCATAGCACCACAGCAGCCCCTGCACGCGCAAGCGCTCCGGAAAGGAATTGCCCAATGCCGCTAGATGCTCCGGTTACTAGCGCCAGCTTATCTTTTAAGTTAAATGACATTTCTTCGTTATCTAGCGAAGATGCATGGTTAGTGTTCTGATTCATAGTTTGTCTCCATAAGATGTGTAGCCCATTTCACCTGGAAAATTATTGGCTGCTTTACTGTATGTTTTCTCGCAGCAGCTTTTTATTAAGTTTTCCTACGCTAGTGCGTGGCAGCTCATCAACAAAGCGGATTTCGTCGGGCATGGCATAAGGAGGTAGTTTCCCCTCTTTAATGCGCTCTTTTACGATGGCATGCATTTCATTAACCATGGTGTCGGGTTCATTAACGTGCTGCTTTAGCTTTACAAAAGCGCAAGGTCTTTCACCCCATTTTTCGTTGGCAATAGCAATAACAGCCACTTCATCCACGTTAGGGTGCTCGGCCAAGCAGGCTTCCAGGTCTAGAGATGACAACCACTCCCCCCCAGACTTAATGACGTCTTTAGTGCGATCAACTAGACGGAAAGCACCATCAGCATCCTTAACGACGACGTCCCCGGTATGCAGGAATTGACCTTCCCACAACTGTTCCGACATGGCGGGATCGTTGTGGTATTCCTGTGTCAGCCATACTGAACGAGCCACCAGTTCGCCTTGATGGCTGTCTTCTTGAAGATCGATTTTTAACGTTACAAGCGGCATAGGATGGCCTATGCGGCATAGATTTTCAGGGGATGCCGCTGCCTGGGCCGCCGATGTCCGGACAAAGCTAATGACGGGACATGTTTCGGACATCCCATACCCCGTAAAAACTTGAAGGTCAGACGCCATGGCGCGTTTTGCTAACGCTGGGGACATGGCAGAACCGCCCACCATCACCTTCCAGCCTGGCAGTTTTTGTGATTTTTTCTCTGCCTCTGTAAGCAGCATTTGTAGAACCGTCGGGACGCAATGGGAAAACGTTACTCCTTCAGTGTGGACAAGATCCACAAGGGCCTGAGCATCGTATTTACCCGGATAAACCTGCTTAACCCCCAAAAGCGTGGCAACATAAGGCAGCCCCCAGGCATGCACGTGGAACATGGGGGTTAATGGCATATAGACGTCCGAGCGTCGAAATGCTTGGTAGTCGTCTGCAGTGCCAAGCGCAAATCCAACGGCCAAGGTATGGGCAACTAGCTGACGGTGTGTGTAGGTTACGCCCTTGGGTAGGCCAGTAGTACCCGTTGTATAAAAATGCGTGGCGACACTGTCCTCGCTCACGTACGGGAACTCAAATGCATTTTCTGCTGCGTCCAGCAGTGCTTCGTATTCGCCCACACAAGGCAATGTTGACGAGTCCGATTCGCCAATAACAATAATTGGTGGAACCCTGTCGGCGCTAGCAAAGACTTGTTCCAGCAAAGGCATGAACTCGGCTGCGGCAATGATAAATTCCGACTGGCTGTGTTCTAGTGTGTACCGGATCTGGTCGACCGACAGACGGATATTGACCGTCATAAGAGTAGCGCCCAGCATAGGGATAGCAAAATAAGACTCAAGATACCGATGGGTATCTCGCTCTAAAACAGCAATGCGAGTTGCGTGTTTTACACCCAGCTGCATCAAGGCGTACCCCAATCTTCGAAAACGCGTGTTCAGGTCTTGGTACGTTAGGCGTAGACCGCCATAAGTAATGATTTCCTGAGAGCCACCTGCTTCAATTCCGCTAGCTAAAACAGTAGCCAGTGTAAGTTCGCAATGGTGACCACCAGCAGTAAATTTTGTTTCTGAAAAGCTTGTTGAAGTCATATGCAATATCCATTAATTAAATTCCGGGGTTGCCCTATTGATGACCCGCAAAACACATCCCATCAGGGAAAACACTGATGAATAGTAGTGACCAAGCGCTTGCTTCATTTTTGATTCTACCTCTATACTTGATATCATTCCAGTATCTTATTGCCAATACATTGCGACCACTCATGACCGAACCCACCCGATTGCCTAGCGACAAAAAAAAGGAACTTGCAGCTCCAGTTGCAGAGTCGACTCGGGCTCGAATACTGGATGCGGCTGCGCATCTGATTCGCAAAAAAGGTTTTAAGGCCACTACGGTTAGGGATATCGGCAATGCAGTTGGCCTATATTCAGGCAGCCTGTTTCATTACTTCAAGACCAAGGACGAAATCCTGATGGAAGTGATGCGCGCCGCTTTCATATCCATCTGCACACGCCATGAACAGGCGCTGGCGTCAGCATTAACACCGCTGGAAAAACTACGTCAATTTATTTGGCAGGAAGTTAACCTTGTATTTATTGATGAAGAAGGTGACTACCACGCTGTGCTGTATTTCGATTGGCGGGATGTTTCTCCGAAGCATTTGCCCGAGCTAATACAACTACGAAAACGCTACTTCAGTTCTTGGACTGAAGTCGTACGTCAGTGTCACGAAGCGGGTCATCTAAAAGGGGATCCGGCGATTGCTGTACGGGTAATAGAAGGAACATTACGCGGCATGATGAGCTGGTATAAGCCAGACGGCCGTTACAATCCGCATGAAATCGCCGATGAAATTATTTTGATTGTTGCCAAGTAGGCTAGGGGCCTTTTGCATACCAACCTTATCAATAGGAAGCTTGTTCACCGGATTACAACTAGGAGGTTTGATGAGAGAAGCCGTTATTGTGTCCATTGCCCGAACGCCCATTGGAAAAGCCTTCAAAGGAGCGCTTAACAACATAAAATCACCCTCGCTGCTAGGCCATGCAATTCATCACGCGGTGCAACGCGCCAACATAGACCCATCCGAAATCGACGATGTACTTATAGGTACAGTGCTGGGCGCCGGTACGGCGGGTGGAAATATTGCTAGGTACGCCAGCTTAGCGGCGGGGCTGCCAGTTACTGTGCCTGGGCAAACAATGGACCGACAATGCGCGTCCGGTTTGATGGCTATTGCCGCCGCTGCCCGCCAGGTCACCCTGGAAGGTATGGACATAGTTGTCGCTGGTGGCCAAGACAACATTTCAGCCGTTCAAAACGACTATATGCCAAGGACGTTTCGCGACGCTGATACTGCAGTAATTAGCGCCGTTGAACACGCGTACATGCCCATGCTTCAAACGGCCGAATATGTGTCTGCCAAGTATGGCATTAGCAGGGAATACCAAGACGCTTATGCGCTGGAGTCCCAGCTACGCACCGCGGTGGCACAAAAAGCGGGCTTATTCGATGATGAAATTGTGCCAATAACTGCCAGCCAAGCAATCACCGACAAAGCCACAGGGGAAACTCACTATCAAAAGGTAACTCTCTCCCAAGATGAGGGCAATCGCCCTCAAACCACGATCGAGAGTCTTGCCGCGCTCAAGCCCGTCATAGATGGTGGCCTGGTAACTGCAGGCAACGCTAGCCAGCTGTCTGATGGCGCATCCGCATGTGTAGTTATGGATGCCGCCTTGGCCAAGCACCGTGGGCTAGCGCCACTGGGCGTATACCGTGGCATGGCAGTCGCTGGATGCGCACCTGAAGAAATGGGCATAGGCCCAATTTTTGCAGTTCCCAAGCTTCTAAAACAACATGGCCTAAGCGTAAAAGACATAGATCTGTGGGAAATCAACGAGGCTTTTGCCTGCCAAGTCCTTTATTGCCGCGATTATCTGGGCATAGACCCCAGCCTGTGCAACGTGAATGGCGGTGCTATTTCTATTGGCCATCCTTATGGCATGACGGGCGCAAGGCTCGTTGGTCATGCGCTACTTGAAGGCAAACGCCGAGGTGCACGCTATGTTGTCGTCACTATGTGCGTTGGCGGCGGCATGGGGGCGGCAGGTTTATTTGAAGTAAGCAGTAAAAAACAATAACAGCCAGGCTAATGATTAGCCACAAAAGGAGACCCGAATGGAGTTTTTTCTAATCTCTCTTCTGAATAGCCTTAGCTATGGACTGCTTTTGTTCATGCTGTCTTCAGGGCTAACGCTGATTTTCAGCATGATGGGGGTACTTAACTTTGCCCATGCCAGCTTTTATATGCTGGGTGCTTATTTGGCCTACACCATAAGCGGCGTGGCTGGATTTTGGGTGGCATTTGTCGTCGCCCCAATACTGGCAGGCTTGGGTGGCGTGCTGGTAGAGCGTTACGGTTTGCGTGCGGTGCACAAATATGGTCACGTGGCCGAGCTGCTATATACCTTCGGCATGTCGTATCTGATACTGGAAGCTGTGCAGCTGATATGGGGTCGGTCCTCTGTGCCTTATGGCATCCCAGAAATACTGCAAGGATCAATATTCACCATCTACACCACGTCATTTCCCAAATACCAGGCTTTTATGATGTTGATTGCCGTATTAACGCTTTTGACACTGTATCTAGTCCTGACCCGCACCAGGGTGGGCCTGATCATACAAGCCTCGCTTACTCACCCGGAAATGGTCGAGTCCTTAGGGCATAACGTGCCGCGCGTATTCATGTTGGTGTTTGGTGGCGGGTGTGCTCTGGCTGGCTTGGCCGGTGTCATTGGCGGTAATGCATTTGTTACCGAACCAAGCATGGCTGAAACCTTAGGAACGATTATTTTTGTGGTAGTCGTTGCTGGCGGTATGGGCTCGCTAATGGGTGCATTACTGGCATCGCTACTACTTGGCGTAATCCAAACCTTTGCTGTAGCCATCGACCTATCACTATTAGACGGCCTGTCGTCCATAGGCTTAGGTTTAGGTCCCGACGTATTTGGTCACTCTGTATTAAGCGTCACTGTATCGCAAGTCGCCCCCATATTGCCATATGCACTTCTAGTGTTGGTTTTAATATTTCGTCCACGTGGGTTGCTGGGCAAACGGGAGAATTAAGCTATGTCTACACATTCCTTGACTGCCAACCGGCCTAATAATCTGACGCCTAATCGGATGCCATTGATATGGTTAGGTTTCGCCATCGTCCTGGTAGTGGCGCCGCATATTTTTACTTCGTCTCTGGCTCTTTCCCATCTGACGCAAATTAGTACCATGATGGTGCTGGCGCTTTCATACAATGTATTGCTTGGCCAAAGTGGCATGCTGTCCTTTGGGCATGCCGCATTTTCTGGGCTGGGTGCCTTCATGTCGGTTCATGCCATGAATCTTGCCAGCGATGGCTCGATTTGGTTGCCGCTTCCATTGGTACCCATTGTCGGCGCAATCACCGGCCTGGCCGTTGCGACTCTGATAGGCTACGTCATTACGCGCACTTCTGGCGTGACATTTGCCATGATTACACTGGGCATAGGCCAGATGGTTTTTGCAAGCGCATTAATGTTTCCCGCATTTTTCGGTGGTGAGGGTGGCGTTTCCACCAACCGGGTATACGGGAACTATTTGTTCGATTGGGACTTCGGACCACAAATTCAAGTCTATTATCTGGCCGCTGCGTGGCTATTCATATGTGCGATGGCAACATTCTTTTTAACCAGAACCCCATTGGGACGCCTGCTAAACGGTGTGCGTGACAACGAAGAGCGCATCTCATTTATTGGGTTCGACCCACATTTGCTGCGCTACATGGCGCTGATGATATCTGGGTTATTTGCAGGCATAGGTGGCGCCTTGATGGCAATCAACTTCGAAATCGCCACAGACGAGATACTTAGCCTGCATGAGTCCGGCGCCGTATTGCTGTTCACATTCATTGGCGGCACAGGTACCTTCATAGGCCCCATGCTGGGCGCCCTTGTCGGGATCATGCTGACCAAATTCTTGCCAGACTACACAGCTGGCTGGCAAATATATTTGGGGCTCGTGTTTATGCTGGTGGTGGTTTATGCACCCGGGGGTATCAGCAGTCTTTTAAAGCCGGGCCTGGACGTTTTGCGTCAAACTCTAGCTCAACGGCAGTACCTATCGCTCCTGCGCCTGACGCTAAGCGCATTGCTGCTATTGGTTGGCGTCATTACCTTGATCGAACTTATGTATCACCGGGCTACGGGCACATCGGACCCCATGCCACTGTTTGGGCTGCTCCTAAACCACCAAAGCTTCGTGGCGTGGGCTGTTGGTGCTGTGATTTTGCTGGCTGGGATGCTAACCATCAAGCCTGCGGGGCGTGCATTACTTGAACGATTAGCCGTAGACAAACCCGAGCCTCAGGGGGACTGCAATGACAAACACCATTCTTGAACTAAAAGATGTGCGCAAACAGTTTGGCAAAACCGAGATAATCCGAGGGGTGGATCTGGCTGTAAATAGCGGTGAAAGGCTAGCCGTGATTGGACCTAACGGCGCCGGCAAATCCACCTTGTTCCATCTTATTTCTGGGCGCTTGCCTATTAGCTCTGGCCAGATATGGTTTGACGGTAAACAGATAGACGACCAAAATGCACAGCAAATATATCGAAGTGGGCTAAGCCGTAGTTTTCAGATTACTAACCTGTTTCATCGCCAGTCGGTCTACGAAAACATACTATCGGCTTGCATGTGGTCCAAGGGCTATCGCTATACGTTTTGGCAGCACATCAGTCAGCTCAGGCCGCTGCACGAACGCGCGCAGGAAGTGCTGGAGCTTATTGGGCTGGAGTCGCGGCGCGATATCGCCGTCAATTTGCTTACCTATGCCGAACAACGTACGCTGGAAATTGGCATCGCCGTCGCCGGCGGAAGCAGCACTATCTTGCTGGATGAACCAACCGCAGGCATGAGCCGTGGCGAAAGTGACGCAGCCATTGAACTGATTAAAACGGTCACCATCAACAAAACACTTTTAATGGTCGAACATGACATGGGGGTTGTGTTTGGGTTGGCTGATCGTGTTGCGGTGGTGGTGTACGGGCAGGTAATAGCCTGTGACACAACAGAATATATTCGTTCCAATGTCAGCGTACAAGAGGCTTATCTAGGCGTTTCAAAAGATCAGCAAAAAGAGGTGAAAGATGGCGTTACTTGAGATTTCAGGGCTACACGCCTATTACGGAAAAAGCCATGTGCTTCAAGGCGTTGATCTGCATGTAAACGCCGGCGAAATTGTCAGCCTGCTGGGTCGCAATGGTGTCGGTCGATCAACGACGATTAAGGCGGTGATGGGGTTGGTGCAGTCGGCCGGATCAGTAGTATTTGATGGCAAAGAAATCACCGGCATGCGAACCCACGAAATAGCGTTGCAAGGCTTGGGGTACGTACCGGAAACTCGCGATATTTTTCCATCTCTAACGGTAGAGCAAAATCTACTGCTCGGGCAGCAGCGTGGCAAGCGTTCGCAATGGAGCATGGAAGATATGTACAACATGTTCCCGCGCCTGAAAGAACGTAGAAATACATCCGCTGGGGTAATATCGGGCGGTGAGCAGCAAATGCTAACGCTGTGCCGGTCGTTAATTGGCGACCCTAAACTGATCATGATTGACGAGCCCACAGAAGGGCTTGCCCCACTAATTGTTGATCAAGTAGCCGAATACCTTGACGTACTTCGTCAGCGTGGCGTAGCAGTTTTGCTAGTAGAGCAAAAGCTGGCAATTGCACTCGATATTTCCCAAAGGCTTTATGTAATGGGCCACGGAACTATCGTTTTTGAAGGAGCCCCCGACGATCTGTCCAATGCACAGGAAGTGCGCAGAGACTGGCTGGAGGTTTAACGTTTGTACTTGTAACTAATACAGGAAGGAGACAAAATGAAGCAAAAAACACAACTCAAACTAAGCGCTATAGCACTAACGATAGGCCTATTTGCAGGTATGGCCCATGCTGACAACGTCAAGGTTGCGCTCATCGACCCATTATCCGGATCATTCGCGGCATTAGGCGAAAACCAGATGCGTACATGGCAGTATATTGGCGACATCGCCAACAAGGAAAAATGGGCCGGTGAGCACACACTAGAGTTCGTCGGTTTCGATAACAAAGCAGGTGTACAGGACAGCCTAAGCCAGCTTAAGCGAGCCATTGACCAAGGCTACCGTTATGTTGCTCAAGCGAATGGATCTGGGGTCGCATTTGGCTTGGTTGAGGCGATCAACAAACATAACGCGCGCAACCCTGGCAAGGAAGTCTTATTCATTAACCATGGTGCGATCGATCCAGAACTCACTAACAACAAATGCAGCTTCTGGCAGTTTAGTGTCGATTCTAATTCCGACATGAAAATGCAAGCTCTGGTTAACCACTTGGCCAAAAACCAAGAGGTTAAAAAAGTGTATGTGATTGGTCAAAACTATGCCTTTGGGCGCGCTGTCAGTAAGGCCGCCAAGGCAATGCTTGCTCAAAAGCGTCCCGATGTAGAAATTGTTGGCGATGACTTGCACCCAATTGGTGAAGTAAAGGACTTCGCACCTTACATAGCCAAAATCAAAGCATCTGGCGCTGACACCATCATTACAGGCAACTGGGGCTCTGACCTGGCACTGTTGATTAAGGCGGCACGTGCTTCTGGGCTTGAGGCAAACTTCTACACATACTACGCCGTGCTAAAAGGCTCGCCGACAGCCATGGGCGAAAGCGGTCTTGAGCGTGTCAAATACGTGGGTGTATGGAACGTTAATAACGAAAGCTATAAAGGCAGGGACCTGGTCGAAGGCTTTAAAGAAAAGCATAACGATGACCTGACCTGGCTGCAGGCTTATTCCGGTGTGGCGCTTCTTTCAAAGGCAATGAAAGAAACGGGTTCCACCAATCCAGTTGACGTGGCATTTGCCCTGGAAGACATGGAGCTCGATAGCCTTAATGGAAAAATCAAAATGCGCGCTTCTGACCATCAACTACAGCAGGCTTTGTATGTAGCAACATGGTCCAAAACCAATGACACTAATGTGCAGCTTGAGCAGGAAGGCACTGGCTTTGGTTGGCGCACAGAGGAAGTCATTCCGGCTGCCGAAGCGCAATTGCCCACCACTTGCGACATGAAACGACCAAAACGCTAATGCTATAGCGACACAACACGTTTGGGGCAGTCGCATCACCCCAGACGTGGGGTACCAAATCCACTTCCATAACTGCTATAAAATGGCTGGGAAAATAGCCAATGCCTGAACCACAAATTATGTGCCTCCGGCGGGGGTGCTCTCGCTTTACTAATAGTCGCAATAGCACTCTTTTTGCCAGCACCTTATTCGTATATTGGCTTTATTATTGCCATAATATTCTTTCTCTTGTTCAATTTATTAGCCAGAAAAATTTTATAAAACACAGGCAGCCATTTTCATTGTTGTAATTAATTTTAATTATTTTTCTGTCTCTTTCTATTAAAGAGACAGTGACCAGACCGCAACCCCCGGCAATCTAATCAGGTCGGAAAAAGATGAGCACCTTTTTAAAGGCTTCGGATTATCCGCAAACTCAATAGCGCAGATTTTTCCAGATCGCCAGGGTGGCTTCGGCATTATTGAGCGTGTAAAAATGAATGCCCGGCACGCCACCGTCAATCAGCTTCTGGCACAATTGTGTAACGACATCGGCGCCAAAGGCACGAATCGACGCCTTGTCATCACCAAATTGCGCCAGACGCAGGCGAATCCAGCGCGGCACTTCGGCACCGCACATTTGCGAAAAACGCAGCAACTGCGTATGGTTGGTAATGGGCATGATTCCGGGCACGATCGGAATTGTGACGCCACGCTGCACGGCACGATCGATAAAATCGAAATAGGCATCGGCATTGAAAAAATACTGCGTAATCGCACTGTTGGCGCCGGCATTGACCTTGGTCACAAAATTATTCAGATCATGCTCGGGGCTGTCGGCTTGCGGGTGCGTTTCCGGATAGGCGGCTACTTCGACATGAAACCAGTCACCCGAATGTTCACGAATAAGCCTGACCAGCTCGGACGCGTACGGCAACTCTGAATCATTGCCTCCCATGCCCGAGGGCAGATCGCCGCGCAACGCCACAATACGACGAATGTCTTTGGCCTTGTACTGATCCAGCAATTGAATCAGCGATGCTCTGCTGGCACCGATGCAGGAAAGGTGCGGGGCAGCCTCACAACCGAGTTGCGAGAACATGGAGACGGTCTCGGCCGTTCCATCCCGGGTAGAACCGCCTGCCCCGAAAGTCACACTTACATAACGAGGATGCATCGCCATCAACTGCTTGGCGGTGCCTACCAGTCGCTCGCGCGATGCCTGATCGCGCGGCGGGAAAAACTCCAGGCTGAATGCCTCGTCGGAAAAAGAACTCATAACGTTAATTCAGAATACTCAGCAAAATTGCAGAAATGATGGAATACAGCACGGCGCCAATGACGGCCGACCAGAAACCATCCACCTTGAAGCCATTGAATACCGATCCGGCCAGCCAGAACATCAGCACGTTAAGCACCAACAGGAAAAGCCCCAGCGTAACAACGGTAATTGGCAGGGTCAGAATGGCAAGAATGGGATAAACAACCGTATTGACCAGCCCCAGAATGACAGCTGCAATAAGCGCAGATACAAAGCTGGTTACAGTAATGCCAGGCAGAATATAGGCAACAATCATCAGGGCCAGCGCCTGCAGGACCCAGGTTAACAGCAATGTCATATTACTTCTCCTTTAAATTCCCTAATAGAACACCAACACCAAAAGAACACCAACACCAGAACAACGTGCGCCCTAAGCTCACGCTGCCATTGCGCCCCCGTCCAACTGCAATGCCTTACATGACAGTCGAACGGCAGCACAATGATCGAAAGTTGCCGCACTGCGGCATGCTCCTGCTGCCAATCCAAAAGCGAACTGCTGTCGGCAGGATCATCACATTTGCAGCAATCACATTTGTGATAATCGTGCGGGCCGACAGCAATCGCCGCGATTGATCAATAGCGATAATGATCGGGTTTGAATGGTCCCTGCGCAGGCACGCTGATGTAATCGGCCTGTTTCTGCGACAGCGTTGTGAGATTCACACCCAGTTTTTTCAGATGCAGGCGCGCCACCTTTTCATCGAGATGCTTGGGCAGCACATACACCTGGCCTTTATTGTACTGTTCGGTACGGGTAAACAATTCGATCTGCGCAATGGTCTGGTTGGTAAACGAGGCAGACATCACAAATGACGGATGGCCGGTAGCACAACCCAGATTGACCAGGCGTCCCTTGGCCAGCAGAATAATACGTTTGCCATCGGGGAAAATAATATGGTCAACCTGCGGCTTGATCTCTTCCCACTGCAAATCTTCGACGGCAGCCACATCAATCTCATTGTCAAAGTGACCAATGTTGCAAACGATGGCTTCGTTTTTCATGCGCTCCATATGATCGCGTGTAATCACATGGTAGTTGCCGGTAGCCGTGACAAAGATATCTGCCTTGTCCGCCGCTTCCTCCATGGTGACCACTTTGTAGCCTTCCATGGATGCCTGCAGGGCGCAGATCGGATCGATTTCGGTGACCCACACCTGGGCGCGCAGGGCCGATAGCGCCTGGGCGCAACCCTTGCCCACATCGCCAAAACCGGCCACAACCGCAATCTTGCCGGCGACCATCACGTCGGTCGCGCGCTTGATGCCGTCGACCAGCGATTCACGGCAGCCGTACAGGTTATCGAACTTGGATTTGGTCACGGAGTCGTTGACGTTGATGGCGGGAATATGCAATTCGCCCTTCTGTGCCATCTGGTACAGGCGGTGCACGCCGGTCGTGGTCTCTTCGGTCACGCCAATGATATTGGCCAGTCTTGTCGAGTACCAGGTGGCATCTTTGGCCAGGCGCTCGGCAATGGCGGCAAACAGCACGGTTTCCTCTTCGCTGCCCGGATTGTCCAGCACGGACATGTCTTTTTCCGCCTTGGCGCCCAGATGCAACAGGGTGGTGGCGTCGCCGCCATCATCCAGGATCATATTGGCCTGTTCACCCGGCCAGTCGAAAATGCGGTGTGTATATTCCCAGTAATCGGCCAGCGTTTCGCCCTTGATGGCAAATACCGGTACGCCACTGGCAGCAATGGCGGCGGCAGCGTGATCCTGGGTAGAGAAAATATTGCAGGAAGCCCAGCGCACCTCGGCGCCCAGCGCAGTGAGCGTTTCGATCAGCACACCGGTCTGGATGGTCATGTGCAGGCTGCCGGCAATGCGGGCGCCCTTGAGCGGTTGGGATTTGGCGAACTCTTCGCGCGTGGCCATCAGGCCCGGCATTTCGGTTTCGGCAATGGACAGTTCACGCCGGCCCCAGTCGGCCAGTGTAATATCGGCAATTTTATAATCAGCAGTCATAGTTTTCATCCTGAAACATACTGCGATGCCGACTGTGAGTTACGTCTCACCATAGACCAGCAACGCAGTATATGATGAGCGCGGTTCGTTACCTGATCGTATCCTGAGCCTGGCATGACGGGGAAGTCATGTCGCAACGCCCCTCAGGACACGACGATTATACCTTAAGCGATGGCTTTTTTCAGAACCGCCGCCTTGTCCAGCGCTTCCCAGCTGAACTCGGGCTCCGAGCGGCCAAAGTGCCCATAGGCGGCAGATTTGGTATAGATCGGACGCAGCAGATCCAGCATCTGCACAATACCGCGCGGACGCAGGTCAAAATGCTCGCGTACCAGTTTGGCAATCTCGTCGTCAGGGATGACGCCGGTGCCTTCCGTGTACACGGTGATATTGATGGGCTCGGCCACACCGATGGCGTAGCTGACCTGGATCTGGCACTGGCGCGCCAGGCCCGCAGCAACAATATTCTTGGCCACATAACGTGCCGCATAGGCAGCAGAACGGTCAACCTTGGAAGGATCCTTGCCTGAAAACGCGCCACCGCCGTGCGGGCAGGCACCGCCATAGGTATCGACAATGATCTTGCGTCCGGTCAGGCCGCAATCACCCTGAGGGCCGCCAATAATGAACTTGCCCGTCGGGTTGATCAGAAACTTGGTATCGGCCGTGATCAAGCCTTCGGCGAAAGTCGGCTTGATGATGTCTTCGATGACCGCTTCGCGGATCGCGTCCTGCGAGATCTCCGGGGCATGCTGGGTAGAGAGCACAACGGTATGGACCTCTACCGGCTTGCCATCGACATACCGGAACGTGACCTGGGATTTGGCATCGGGACGCAGCCAGGGCAGCCGGCCGTCCTTGCGCAATTCGCTCTGGCGCTGCACCAGACGGTGGGCATACCAGATGGGCGCAGGCATGAGATCCGGCGTTTCGTCGCATGCGAAACCAAACATCAGGCCCTGATCCCCAGCGCCCTGATTCAGAATATCTTCTTCGCTGCGATCAACACCCTGGGCAATGTCGGGAGACTGCTTGTCGTAGGCGACCAGTACTGCGCAGCCCTTGTAGTCAATACCATACTCGGTATTGTCATAGCCAATGCGCTTGATCGTATCGCGCGCGATCTGAATATAGTCGATGTTGGCTTTGGTGCTGATTTCTCCGGCCAAGACAACCAGGCCGGTATTGCACAGGGTTTCGGCGGCTACGCGGGACTGGGGGTCCTGCTCGAGCAGCGCATCAAGAATGGCGTCGGAAATCTGGTCAGCAACCTTGTCGGGGTGACCTTCGGAAACGGATTCGGAAGTAAAGAGAAAATCGTTGTGGGCCATGTTGCGTCCAATTAATAGTGTCAAAACAAAACCGACATTCTTAAAAAGAACGCGCAGCACCGAATGGGATTAATACTGGCGCGACGCTTTAGCGGAATGTATCTGAAAACGACCCCATGCCAAGCCTGGCATGTGCACCGTGTATTCAGCTGTCGCCCCGCAAGTTGTCGGTTAACTCAGCGACCGGAAATCATTTTATGACAATTTGACTGCGAAGGCCTGAAAAACCCTGACAGCAGTAGATAAAAGGCAACCTGGCGCGACATTCGCCATGTAGGAGCGCAAAAGTCGGCGGGCTGACCGACTGTCTTGGTAGAAAACGAGGCAGATACATACGATGCACCGGCAGACCGCAAGGGCATGGGTTTGCAGAAAATATCGCTGTGGCAGGGGCCAGGCGCCTTTGCCACAGCGCTGATAAACAGCCGACGGTAAAAGGCCCGACCGAAGCCGGGCCAATCTGATAAGGAGTTTACGATGAAGCAGATCGTATTTCTACTTATCCTGATCGTACTGATGCTGGTGTTGATGACACCCGCCTATTGATCAGGGACCGGTGCGGGAGGGTCCGCATCGGTTCAGGTGTTAATGTACAGAATTGTCCAGGATTTTGTCAATTGTGGAAAACCGATGGGTGCACTGTTCGTGCCTGTAAACCATCCAGGGTACGCCGCCCTCCAGGACGTGCATTTGAACACACTGTCGCCAACTGCCGGCGGCATGCCGGGCCGACATAACCTGGCGCCTGACACCCTCACCCCTTCAAAGTGGCGCAGCCGTAATGATAGCGTCAGGCCAGCTATCCTGCATTGATAAATTTCATGAGCAGCAGCTTTTCACACCCGCATTCTTTGACTGCTTCATCCAGCGCATTTTCGTAATCGACTCGCGCGCCATCCAGATGCGCCCGCCCTTTATCGGTGATCACTGTATAAACCCCTCGTTTGTCGTCCGGGCACAGATCGCGAATGGTAAACCCGACGCGTTCCAGACGCTCAGCCATCCGCGAAACCGAACTCTGGTTCAGGCGCAGATGCGACGCAAGCTCCTGCATGCGCAATTCGGCGTTGGGCGAACGCGCCAATACCTCAAGTGCACGATACTCTGAAAGACCAAGCCCATGCTTTGCCTGCAGCACCGCGCCAAGCCTGGCCTCGACATTGGCGATCACCTGAATCAGCTTAAGCCATGTATCACTTTTCTTTGACATCGAAGTTCACCACGTCCTTAATCGTTCAGCAAAATATCTTATCATATGCATGTCCATGCAAAATCAAGCCGAGGCAGACCGGGCGCGAAACGCCAGAAACGGCTGCAAACCTTCGGGCACAGGCAGTTTTCGGACCACGGGCGAATGCCAGTCAATGGGATCGCTGGCCAAAACCGTGTAGCTGCCACGATAGTCAAAGCCATTGGCTGCCGCTTCGTCCCGATCAACAGCAAAGCATATCTGCGTGATACCCGCATAGAGTGCACTCATATAACACATCGCACAAGGCTCTCCTGAAGCCAAAAGCGTTGCCCCGTGCAAACGGCCAATACCGTGGGCACGGCATGCATCCCGTATGGCCTGAACCTCGGCATGCGCGGTCGGATCACGACACTCGCATACGCGATTGACCCCGCGCCCCAGGACTGTGCCACCGCCATCGACCACAAATGCGGCAAATGGAATACCACCTTGATGGACATGTTCCATGGAGAAGGCGACGACCTCCTGCATAAGCGGCGGCAGACGTTTCGCAAGATCAACGGCCATCGGAGCCACCCGCGTTCTTGCCTCTTTTACCGCATGAGAAACCGAAGCTGTCATTGGATAAAAAGATCATTTTTTCCTCCTGGATATACCTGTCGGTATTTTTCAGCACCGCAACAAACCTCTGCTCAGAATGGCTCGCTGCTTTGCTCTGCCTGCAGTTTGACGCTATCGGCCAGTTTGAGCCAGACGACCCCTGCGATGATAACGACCAGCCAAAATACCTGCACCGCCGTCAGTGGCTGATCAAGCAGGACGCTGCCAAAAGCAGCCGCGCCGACCGCGCCAATACCCGCCCAGACTGCGTAGCCGATCCCCACGTCAATCGTCCTCAGGGCGGCGCTGAGAAAATACAGCGTGAGCAAAAAGAAAACGATGGCGGCAAGCGACCAGCTCAACACGGTAAAGGCTTGACTCCCACCAACACTGAGCGCATAACCGATTTCGAACGCACCGGCCAGCAGCAACATCATCCACGCCTGCCCACTACCCGGATTTTTTTTGTTTGTTGTCAACATATCTATTTCCTTCAAAGTTATATAAATTAAATTAACCAATATCTGTCAATGACTGCCAACGCCTTACGCCGCACCACTGAGCTGCAAACCGACAACGCCTCCGATGACCAAAACAATCCCGAGGACCTTGTTCCAGTTCAGTCGCTGCCCAAAGAACAGTGCGCCCAGAATAACGATGCCTACGCCTGCGACCGAGGTCCAGATTGCGTAGCCAATGCCCACATCGAAGGTCAGCAGCGCAAGGCTGAGAAAATAAGTGGCAATAACTCCGCTGACAAGGGTGGCGATCGTCCACCCTGCCCGGGTGAATCCCTTGGCATTGCCTGCCGATATTGCGACCGCGACCTCAAAGACCACGGCGATTCCAAGATATAACCAGCTCATCATATTTCCTTTATAAAGTGTTCAACAGTTTGCTTTCATGCAAGGCAATGGAGATCATCAGATTTCATTTATTTATTGTTTGCATGTGCATGCATATTATAAGAAACAAAGATGCGCGTCAATATATTTGTTTGCGCATGCATATATAGTGTTTTTTGCCAGTGTACCCGTCTTGCTCGTCAAGGCAACCGCCTGGACCATGCCATCCTTTTCTCCATTACAATCGAAAAAATTCAGGATCGCACCCGTCTGCCGGCAATGCCGCCAGGCCGGCAGCCAGCGACGTGCTTGTCACGGCGCACTGCCAGCACATATTGTCAGCACGCATTTCGCTCATCTTCAAACATTATGAAATCCGCATTACTCGTTTTTCTTTTCCGCACCATCAATCTATTACCGGACCGCCTGCGTCTGGGCCTGGGCAGTATCTGCGCTACCTTGATGCGCACGCTGATGAAGCGCCGCCGCTTCATCGTGAGCACCAATCTCCAATTGTGTTTCCCCGAGGCTACGCCAGCTCAGCGCCAGCGCTGGTTGCGGGAACATTTTCGTGCCCTGGCCCAGACCATGATTGATCGCGCTGTGCTATGGTACGGCTCGGAAGATAAAATCCGCCGCATGGTGCACCTTAGCGGTTATGAACACATCCAGAACAGCATCGACTCCTCCCGACCCACATTGATGTTCGCCCCGCACTTTGTCGGGCTGGACGCCGCAGCCACTATTTTGTCCATGCATCTGGTCAAATCGGCCACCATGTACACGCCTGCATCCGATCCGCAGGTTGATGCCCTGATGATCAAAGGACGCGGTCGCTTCAATAAAGTGACCCAGATCCCTCGCAAGGAGGGCATTCGCGGTCTCATCCGGCAACTGCGCCAGGGCACGCCGGTGTATTACCTGCCGGACATGGACTTTGGCCGCGAAGGCGCCCTCTTTGTGCCTTTCTTTGGCGTACCGGCAGCGACCCTGCCGGCAACCGCCCAAATTGCCCGGACCTGGAAGGCCGACGTGATTCCCATCGTGACCCGCTGGGACAGCGCCACCGGTCACTATCACACCCGGGTGCTACCTGCCTTTGACGATTTTCCAGGCCAGATGAGCCTGGAGCAGGCCACGCTTTTCGGCAACCAACAGCTGCAAGAGTGGGTGCGCGCCGATCCGCCCCAGTATTATTGGGTGCATCGGCGCTTCAAAACCCGCCCCGAAGGGGAAAAGAAATTTTATTGATTGCGCATGGTCATGGTGCTGCCGTGCAGGATCGGCGATAATAATGTCCAATAATCAGCGGTTCAATCAGGAAAACGTTCAATGATCTGGTCTTTCTCGAAAATGCACGGCGCCGGCAACGACTTTGTTGTGCTCGATGGCGTACGTCAGTCCATCGACATGACGCCCGAGCGTGCTCGCGCGCTGGCGCACCGGCAATTTGGCATCGGCGCAGACCAGATCCTGCTGGTCGAAGCGCCAAGCCACCCCGAGGCCGATTTCCGATACCGCATTTTCAATGCCGATGGCACTGAAGTAGAGCATTGCGGCAACGGCGCTCGCTGCTTTGTCCGCTTTGTGCACGAACAGAAACTGTCTTCGCGCAATCCGCTGAAGGCCGAAATTGCAACCGGCCTGATCACGCTCGAAGAAGCCGATGACACAACGGTCACGGTCAATATGGGACAAACCCGCTTTGAACCCGAGGCTGTCGCATTTGACACAAGCGATCTGCCAAGCACGCGCGATCATGACGACACGCTATGGTCGTTGCCGCTGAGCAATGGCGATACCGTCACGCTCTCGCTGGTTGCCATTTCCAACCCGCATGCCGTGCAGATCGTAGATGATGTCGCCAGCGCACCGGTCGCCGTGCAAGGCCCGCTGATCGAAGGGCACCCGCGCTTTGGCAATCGCGTCAATGCCGGGTTTATGCAAATCGTGGACCCGCATACGATCAACTTGCGGGTTTATGAACGCGGGGCTGGTGAAACGCTGGCCTGCGGGACCGGCGCCTGCGCCGCCGTGGTCGCGGGTATCCGGCGCGGGCGCCTGCAATCGCCGGTGACCGTCCATACGCGCGGCGGCGACCTGAACATCGCCTGGGACGGCACGCAAATTACCATGCGCGGCCCGGCCGTGACGGTATTTTCAAGTGAAATAAACATTGATCGCCTGGTTGCGCAGTATCGCAACAGCACTGCTTTATAAAGGAACGTACTCATGTCTGAAGCTGCCACACTGACAGCAGAAACCGTCGCACAATTTCTGCAGGACAACCCTGCTTTTTTTGATGAGCACGCCGATATTTTTTCGTCTCTGAAGGTACCCCACCCTCATGCACGCAACACACTGTCATTGGGTGAACGCCAGATTCTGACGCTGCGCACGCGCAACAAGGAACTGGAGTGGAAGCTGTCTGAGCTGCTGCACAATGCCAATTCCAACGAAACCATCAGCGATCATGTCACGCTCTGGTGTACGCATATGCTGGCCGAGCAGGATCCGCAGAGACTGCCGCAACGCGTAGTTGACGGGCTGCGCCAGGAATTCGATATGCTGGAAGTCGCCCTGCGCCTGTGGAATCTTCCAGCCCTCAAAGACGAGCGTTTCCAGGGCTCCGACGATATGCTCCAGGCCTTTGTGGCCGGGCTGCAAAAGCCTTATTGTGGCCAGGAAGGCTATCTGCCGGCGCACGGCTGGTTCGACAGCAAGCCCGGCTCAGTCGCCATGGTGCCGTTAACGCATGAGGGGCGCACGATTGGCGTGCTGGCCTTCGCCGCAGAAGGGTCCGAGCACTTCAAGCCGGACATGGGCACGACATTTCTTGAAATTCTCGGCAAGCTGGCCAGCGCCTGCTTAAGCCGCCTGAATTACACAGCCTGACACCTGCCACACCGTCTTTCGGCCAGGTGCAGCAGTACCTATGGGAAGCGCCATGACACGCATTCTGCCCGATTCAATGGAAAAATGGCTGGCCTATCTGCAGACCAACCAGCGGTATGCCAGCCACACGCTGTCGGCCTATCGGCGTGATCTGGTGCTGTTGCTGGGTTTCTACCCGGACATCCCCGCCGAGAATCTGAGCAATGCGCAGATCCGACACGCCATCGCACGGCTACATGCCCAGGATTACAGCCCGCGCAGCCTGGCGCGGATTCTGTCGGCCTGGCGCGGCTTTTATCAATGGTGGATTCCCCAGACCACGGTCAAAGTCAATCCTGCCCTGGATGTAAAGACGCCCAAGATCGCCCGCTCGCTTCCCAAGGCGCTATCGGTGGAGCAAACCCAGGCGCTGCTGGACCATCCGACCGTGGCCACCGGCACGGAACCGGCCGACCTGCGCGATCAGGCCATGTTCGAAGTACTCTATTCCAGCGGCTTGCGTCTGGCCGAACTGGTCAGCCTGGACATTCATTACACCCGCAAGGACGGCTATGAATCGGTCAGCTGGCTCAACCTGGATGAAGGCGAGGTCACGGTCACCGGCAAAGGCGGTAAAACGCGCAGCGTGCCGTTGGGCCGCACCGCCATCGGCGCCCTGACGCAATGGCTGACCGTCAGGCATAAATTGCTGCCGCCAGGTAGCACGACAGACGATCAGTCCGCCGTATTTCTGGGCGCTCGCGGTCGCCGCATTGCCCCGCGGGTGGTTCAATTGCAACTGAAAAAACTGAGCATGCGCAGCGGCATTCCCGCGCAGGTTCATCCTCACGTACTGCGTCACAGTTTTGCCAGCCACGTCCTGCAATCGGCGCAGGACCTGCGTGCGGTGCAGGAAATGCTGGGGCACGCCAATATTGCCACCACGCAAATTTATACCAGGCTGGATTTTCAGCATCTGGCCCAGGTGTACGACAAGGCGCATCCCCGTGCCAAAATGGACGAAACCGATAAGGAGAAATAAGGATTTTGTACTAGCGGCCAGATCGCAGCAGGCCGTGCTGATTGCCAAATAGCATTGACAGGATGTACAAGGCGCCCGCTGACAGAATGATGGCGCTGGAAGCCGGCAGACCGAAGTGATAGGACAGCACCAGGCCGATATAAGAGGCCACAACGCCCAGACACACCGCCAGGACCAGTTGCCGCCCCAGCGTACGCCC